>DAOWGA010000197.1 GCA_030637665.1 Lysobacterales bacterium
GCAAACCCGGGGCGATGATGCTGATCAGCCGGGATCAGCAGTTTGAAGGCATGATCTCCGGCGGCTGCCTGGAAGGTGATTTGCTGCACCATGCCGCGGAAGTTTTTGCCAGTGGTGAGCCAAAATTCGTCACCTACGACATGCACGCGGACGAGGACCTAGTTTGGAGCCTCGGCCTGGGCTGCGACGGCGTGATCCACTTGATGCTGCAACGGCTGGACCGCGAGCAGGGCTTTGGGTTTTTCCAGCAACTCGAATCCTGGCACGCAGGGCGCCGCTCGGTACTGTTGGCGCTGACAACACGCTCCGAAGCAGACCCGCCGCTTGCTTCATCGGCCTTGATCAATGAGGCTGGTGAATCTGCAGGCGAGGAGGCTCTGCTTGGGCTGCTTGACGATGCAGCACAGCAGGACTGGCCAGCCTGGCGCTATCGCCGGGTCATCACCGAAGACGAGGGTGCTGTTCACGAAGCCATCCTGATTAACATTCCGCCACAGACCCGCATTCTGGTATGCGGCGCCGGCCCGGACGCCGTGCCGGTAGCAGACACCCTTTCCGCCCTGGACTGGGACGTCATTGTCGTTGACCATCGCCCGGCTTTTGCGAAACCGGAGAGGTTTCCACCGAAGTGCAGTGTTCTTCAGGTCAGGCCGGAACGGCTGGCTGAGGTGGTGGATCTCCAGCAAATCGATGCCGTGGTAGTCATGAGCCACCACCTCGAGAATGACAGCATTTATCTGGCCCAGGTGGCATCCCGGGAGATCCCTTATATCGGTTGCCTCGGTCCGCGTGCGCGCCGCCAGCGTTTGAAGGGTATGGCCGACTGCCCGGAACGGCAGGTCTTCGGACCGGTGGGGCTGGATATCGGGGCCGAGCTGCCGGAGTCCATCGCCCTCTCGCTGGTGGCGGAAATCCATGCGGTGCTTAATCAACGCAGCGGTCTGCCGCTTACGCCGCCGGCAAAAGATGACGAAGCCTGAGCCATCCGGAACTCTGGGTGAAACACTTGGTGTGGTCCTGTTGGCCGCCGGAGGCTCCACCCGCCTGGGTCAGCCCAAACAACTGATTCCGATCGATGGTGAAGCCCTGGTGGCACGCACCGCGCGCAGGCTGTTGTGTTTGGAGCCCGCCACTCTGTTGGTGGTCACAGGCTGCGCATCTGCCGAAGTGAGTGATCAGCTTTCGAGTCTGCCTTTGCAGCTTGTGCACAACCCTGACTGGCGGCAAGGGATGGGCACATCCATCGAAGTTGGAGTGAACTATTTGCCGGCGAAGGTCAAAGGTGTCCTGATCATGTTGTGTGACCAGTGGCGTGTGGATCATGCTGACCTGAAACGCCTGCTGGCGGTCTGGAATACTGATATATCAGACATTGCTGTAGCGAGATGGGAAAAGGATAAAGCCTTTATTTTCGGGCCCCCCGCAGTATTTCCCAGAACTCTATTTCATGAATTAGAATCTTTGTCCGGTGACCAGGGGGCTAAGCGGGTAATTGAAAAATACCGGGACAGGTCGACATTCATCATGATGGAAAATGCGGCTTTCGATCTCGACGAACCCGCTGATTTGCAGCAAATTACCAAGCCGTAAATGCAAGGTATCTGTGCGGCTTAATTGTGAGTTGCCGTACCCCAGTAATTGAAGCAGCCGGGTTTCCAGCCAGGAATGTACATTGTTTGCATGTCAGTGGTTTTGAATCCGGACTGCTGCAATAGTTGCGGAATCGGGCGGTTGAGATTGCAGCCGCCGCCCAGTATTTTCCAGGCGGGGTTGAGGCGATTCTGCCAGCGCTGAACATCTTTGTCCGGTGCCAGGCCATGCTCGCAGAAAACCAGTTTTCCTCCGGGTTTCAGCACGCGCCGGATCTCATCAAGCGCAGAGCGGACCTCGGGAATGGTGCACATCGTGTAAGTCATCACGACGGTATCCGCACTGTTGCTATCCAGCGGTATGGCTTCGGCGCCTGACTGGATGAACTCCACATCGATATGGTGTTGCGCGGCATTCTTCCGTGCGATGGACCACATTTCAGAAGAAGGGTCCAAACCCCACAAATGCTTGATCTTGTGTGCTGCATAAAAGGGA
>DAOWGA010000217.1 GCA_030637665.1 Lysobacterales bacterium
GGAGTTCGACGCTGGGGTTGGTACCAGGCGTGGGGTTTTTACTGCGGTCAAAGTTGTCCACCACCGGACGCAACGACAGGTCGGTGCCTTCATCCGGGAAGTTCTCGGGGATGTTGCGCTCGGGCGCCTCAAAATTCTGTTCGGCAGCAATCTGTTGGATGGAGCCATTGGGCACGATGCTTAAAATCACGGCGGGTTTGCCCTGGATGTATTTATTGAACACACGCTTGACGTCTTCGGGCTGCACACCCAGGTAACGCTCGATTTCAGCGCCAATGCCGGCAGGGCTGCCCTGATAGGTTTGGAAAGCGGCCAGGGTTGATACCTTGCCGCTGACGCTTTGCAGGCCGAATACACGTCGCGACTCGAATTGGGCCTTGAACTTCTGCAGATCGTCTTCGCTGACTTCACGTTCGGCAAATTCCGCAATGGTTTCGCGGATAGCAGTTTCCATTTCAGCCAGCGTTTCGCCGGAAGCGGGGTTCTGGATGACGATGAAGTACATTTCACAGGCCAGTTCGCGGCAACTGTGCTGCACGAAGGCCTGTACAGCGCGACCGGTCTGCACCAGGCGCTGGTAAAGCAGCGAGGCCTGGCCCTGTCCCATGATCTGGGCTGCGGCATCCAGTGCCGCTTCATCCTCATGCGCCATGTAAGAGGTCGGGATCAGTAACGCGATTGCCGGCAGGTGGATGTTGTCTTCCAGGGTGATGTAGCGGTCCGCATCCAGCTCCGCTGGCTGTTTGGGCAAGCTCTCCACTCCGGGGCCGGCCGGAATCGGGTCGAAATATTTCTTGACCAGGCGCAGTGTTTCCATCGGGTCGATGTCTCCGCCGATGGTCAGAGCCGCATTGTTCGGGCCATACCAGCGCAGGAAAAAGCGCTTGAGGTCGTTGACGTCGGCCCGATTCAGGTCTTCGATCCACCCGATCACCGGCCAGGAATACGGGTGGCCTTCCGGATACATGGCCTTGTTCAGGGTTTCGAAGACCCGCCCATAGGGCTGGTTGTCCACACGTTGGCCACGCTCATTCTTGACCGTCTCGCGCTGGATCTCGAATTTCTCCTGGGTCACCGCAGCCAGCAGCAGGCCCATGCGATCAGCCTCCAGCCACAAGGCGGTTTCGAGCTGATTGACCGGCACCGTCTCGAAATAGTTGGTGCGGTCCGAGTTGGTTGTGCCATTCATTGTGCCGCCGGCATTGGAGATGATCTTGAAATGTTCATCATCGCCCACGTTTTCCGAACCCTGGAACATCATATGCTCGAAGAAGTGTGCGAAACCGGAACGGCCCACCTGTTCGCGGTTGGCGCCGACATGGTAGGTCACGTCCACGTGCACCAGTGGGTCGGAGTGATCCTCGTGCAGGATTACGGTCAGGCCATTGTCCAACCTGTACTTGGTATAGGGGATGGAAATACCACTATCATCACCCTTGAAATCATCCACCAGCGTGAATCCTTCCAGTAAGGCCGGCTCTTCGTTGGGCGATTCGGAATGAAGGGCGACCTCTTCCTGGTCGACTTTGCAGGCAGCAAGAACCAGCAGCAATGAAAGAAAAATCAACTTTTTCATTTGGGTTTCCCATGGAATGACTAAACAGAAGGAGTAAGGAGATAACCGCGGACCATAGCACACAGCCGTAATTAGTTGGCGTGCCAATAGTTGGGGTAGCGGGCTAGCTCGCCCCTGTGTTTTGCCAGATGAGTGGGAAAAGCTCTCCGTGCAAAGACTCGCCATCGGTGAGATTCATTGGCGGCAGCGTCTTTGCGAGCTTCGGATTCGTAATGAAGGTTCCCGGGCGGTCGTCCCAGGTGACGTCTTCTCCGATGTAGCGCAGGGCCAGGCCCCGGCGGCGTCCCGTTGCGGTCAGGTTGCCGGGCGCAAAATGCAGGGTCAGCGGATGATGCACGACCACGTCACCTGGCGCCAGGTCCCAAAACAACATTTCATTCTCTCCGATCAGCCGCTCAGGATCCGGCATCTCCTCGAGCCCGGCTTTGCGGTAGATGTCGGCAAAATGTGAGCCGGAACCAAAGGTCGCCGGTGCATAGAATTTACCCCACTTGTGTGAACCCTTGATGTATTGCACCGCTCCGGCTTCCTCGGTGACCGGATCGAAACC
>DAOWGA010000287.1 GCA_030637665.1 Lysobacterales bacterium
CTGGCACCATGAAGGCATTGACCAAAGCATTTTACGAACCCTGGGGCATGCGATGACCATTTGCACTTACATGATCCACGAGTGCGGCCACAACACCGTTTCCTTCCTCAATTCTTTCTAGGGCTTTTACGGCTTGAAAACGTTCAGGGAAGCAGTCCAGGGTGAGCAGTTCTCGATAGCGGCCGAACTGACGGTCAAGCGTGAATCAACTGCGGATGACGTCCGGCGCCAGGCCGACGTACTGGGCAATTTTGTAGACGGAATCCAGGTTACGGACAACCCATACGCCTGGGTGCAGATGTCCGCCCTGTCAGCTGCGGGCATCCTGATCGATCATGGCGTCGACCCGGTGCCGATTCTGACCTGCCGCGACCGCAACCGCATCGCCTTAGAGAGTGATCTGCTTGGGCTACAGGCCCTGGGTGTCACCAGCCTGATGCTGATGCGTGGCCCCAGGGTGCCGAAAATTCATTCGGTACCGGCCAGCACTGTGTTCGACCTGAGCGGGCGCGAGTTGATTGCACTGGCATCATCATTGGGTGATGGGGCTTTTTTTATCGGCACCCCAGCTCGCGCATTTCGCTCCAAGCGTGGCTGGCGGGCCGAGACGTTGGTGGCAAAGGCGGCAGCCGGGGCGCGCTTCATGCAGACCCAGCTGTGTTTCAACATGGATATTCTGCGCCGCTACATGGAGCGCTTCGTCGAGGCGAAACTGACCCAAAGCTACTCCGTGATAGCCTCGCTGTCACCGCTGCCCTCGGCAACGACCGCCAGGTGGGTGAAAAAGAACATGAGTGATTCGCTTATTCCAGACGCGGTCATCCAGAGGCTGGAAGACGCAAATTATCCGGAACAGGAGGGCATCGCCATCTGTGCCGAAATGATCCAGGAAATCTCAGATATTCCGGGCGTGTCCGGCGTCAACCTGATGACTACCGGAGATCCCGAGGCCATTCCGGCAGCCATAAAGGCCTCGGGACTGAGGAGTTGAAATGACGCAAAATCAGGGGCTGGGTTGAGGAGATATGGGCCGGGCTTGATTGACCGGCCAGGGACTGCCAGTCGGTTGCGGTTTTCTCCAGCATTTCACACCTCTTGCGTTACGTGATCAAACCAGTATGATCCGGGTCGATTATGTCTTCAAATCCAATTAAGCAACAATACGACCAGGCGATGAAAACGCTCCGGGCCGGTGATGCGCAGGAGGCGGAACTGATCTGCCGGCGGGTATTGCCGCAATCCCGGCAGGACCCGAACATCATTTGCCTGCTGGGTGAAATCTGCCTGCGACAAAGGCGTCCGCAGGAGGCTGAAAACTGGTTCAGGAAGGTGCTCAGGCACCACGAGGAGTATCCCAGGGCGCTCGAGGGTCTGGGGCTGGCAATACTGGCGGACGGCAATCCGAAAAAAGCATCGAAGATACTGACCAGAGCAGTGGCCCTGCTGCCGCGGCGGTCAACGACGCGGATGGGCCTGGCCCGGGCCCTGGCAGAATCCGGACACCATGCGGAGTCTGAAAATGCCATCAAGGAAGCCTTCAAGCTGAATCCCGGCAAGGCTGCGATCGCCGAGGCAGAACGCGCAACACGCGACGGCCGGATGGAGGATGCAGAAAAAACCCTTCGGGAGATCCTTTCGAAGAATCCCAACAATGTGAAAGCCATACGCATGCTCGGCAGTATTGCGTTGGAAGCCAACCGCTACCGGGCGGCCCGGCGATTGCTGGAACGCGCCGTCGAACTGTCGCCCGGAGTTGCGATGAGTTGGACAGACCTGGCCAATCTGCACCTCAAGAAAGACCGATATGACGAGGCGCTTGCCGCGGTGCAACGTGCAATTGATATTGATCCCGCGTTTGCGCATTGCTACGTTGTGAGGGGAAATATCCTGACCCGGGCTCAGCGCCACGAAGAATCGCTGCTTGCTTACCAACAGGCACTGGATGTCAGCCCCCTGAATATCGGTGCACTCAACGGCATGGGACATGTGCTGAAAACGATTGGCCGGCAGGACGAGGCCATCGCCGCTTTTCGCAAATGCATCCAGGTAAATCCTGCCTATGGCGAGACTTACTGGAGCCTGGCCAACCTGAAGACCTTCGAATTCGATCCCGAAGAAGTACAAATCATGGAAGAAATGGTCGAACGGGAAACCCTGGCGGACGAACCCAGGGTAAACATGCTGGTGTCGCTTGGAAAGCACTACGAGAATGAAAAGGACTATGACAGGGCGTTTGAGAACTACCAGCGAGGCAACGACCTGAGGCGGGAACACGAAATTTATGATCCGGTCCATACGCAGGTCGTTCACGACCGGATCATCGAGGTGTTCAATGCTGAATTCCTGGCTGAAAGGGCGGATTTTGGCGACCCCAGCCCTGATCCCATCCTGATTGTGGGATTACCCCGTTCCGGTTCTACGCTGATTGAACAGATACTGGCCAGCCACAGCCTGGTTGAGGGCACGATGGAACTACCAGACCTCGGTCGCACCATTGCCGACCTGAATGCAAAAACCCCCGGCAGGACGGAATATCCAGAGGCCGTTTTGTCACTGGACAGGGACCAGGTTGCCGCGCTTGGCCGGGACTACCTCGATTCCACCAGCCGTTACCGCACGGACAAGCCGTATTTCATTGACAAGATGCCCAATAATTTCCAGGCAATCGGATTTCTCCACTTAATTTTGCCCAATGCCAGGGTAATCGACGCGCGCCGCCATCCCCTGGACAGTTGCCTGGGAAGTTACAAGCAGCTGTTCTTCAAGGGCCAGTCGTTTACTTATGAGCAATTCGAACTCGGCCACTATTACCTGGAATACCGGCGCATCATGGACCACTGGAATGACGTGTTGCCCGGCAAGGTGCTGGACATACACTATGAGCAGATGGTCAC
>DAOWGA010000028.1 GCA_030637665.1 Lysobacterales bacterium
CCGGCTGCCGGGCCGGAATACCGCGGCCTTTGAGCCTCAGTTTCCGGCCACCCTGCGAGCCGGCCGGAATTTTCAGATCCACCGCACCTGCCGGAGTCGGCACTTTCACCGTGGCGCCGAGTGCAGCCTCCCAGGGAGCCAGCGGCAGCTGCATGTAAACGTCCGCACCTTCAACGCTGTAGTGGCTGCGTAGCTTGAACTCCACCTCGAGGTACAGGTCACCGGCTTCGCCGCCCCCGTGACCAGTGGCGCCCTGCCCGGCCAGGCGAATCTGCTGGCCACGGCGGATTCCCTTGGGGATTCTCACGTTCAGCTTGCGTGCGCGTATCGTGACGCGGCCACTTTCGTCCAGTTCCGGCATCTGCAGGGTAATTTGGCGCGTGGCGCCGTGATAGCTGTCTTCAAGATCCACCATCACCTTTGCATGGTGATCCTCGCCGCGCATCTGGAAACCGCGGCTGGTACCTGGCTGGCGACCCGTGCGGTGAAATCCCCGTCCGTACAGGGATTCAAAGAAATCGCTGAAGCCACCCAGGTCCGGGCCGCCCTCACCCGTATCACTGAATTCAAAACCGGCGTCCCAACCCGGTGGCGGATGAAAATCCTGCCCTGCCTGCCACTGTGATCCCAATTGATCGTAGGCAGCGCGTTTTTCAGGATCCTTCAGGACTTCATAGGCCTCACCGACTTCCTTGAACTTCTTTTCGGCCTCAGCCTCCTGGCTGACATCGGGATGATACTTGCGGGCCAGCTTGCGATAGGCGCGCTTGATTTCATCCTGCGGTGCGTCGCGCTCGACACCCATGATGGCGTAATAATCGGTGTATTCCATCGAATCTCCTGAGGAGCAGAGGCCGGGATTAAGGACCCAAACCGACATTCTAATAGCATTATCAACGTTCAGGGCCGCATCGGCCAAATCACGCCAATAAAGGCAAGGAAAACAGTTATTATGGACTGGAATTCAGGCTTCAGGACTATGCATTTGTTATTCACCAGATCACATATCCCACTTTTAGTCAGCCTGGTCTTTCTGATTTGCCAGGCTGGCGCCGTTCATCCCCTGTCAGCTGACGACCAGGATATCCAGGAAACACTGGAACGAATGGAGCAACTCCTGAAACAACAACAGCAGGAACTGGAGGCCCAGCGCAAGGAACTGGCCGAGCAGCGAACTCTGATACAGCAACTCCAGCAAGCGCAACAATCACAAGACACCAAGTCGGAGCAGCTTGCGGTGTCTGAACCATCCACACCCGAACAATCCACGACCTCTGCGGAAAAAGACAGCGAGCCGGAAAGCGGCCAGGAAAAGGCCGTCGCTGAATTGGCCAGAAAGCAGCAAGACCCGGCAGCTAGCCAGGCGGATGCGTCCGATTGGCAGCATGACCGTTCCAATACCGTGTACGAACAAGATTTTCCCGGAGCCTGGTATTTACCAGGAACCACCGCTGCCATGAAAATCGGTGGTTACGTCAACCTGGCTGTAGTTAATAGTTTTGATCCAGTGCTCATTGCCGATCGCTTCATCACCGGCAGTATCCCGCCGGATGGTCAGGATGTGCCTGGCGCAAAAGCAGGTGTGGAAGTCACCGCAAACCAGACCCGTTTGAACCTGGAGGTGCGTCAGCAAACTTCCACCGGGCCTCTGCGCGCCTTTGTGGAAGGGGACTTCGAGGGTGATGGTGATGCTTTCCGGCTTCGCCATGCTTTTGGGCAGTATCGCTGGATGCTCGCTGGTAAAACCTGGACCACGCTGATGGATGTCGATTCACGGCCGGAAGAAGTGGACTTCGAAGGTATCAATGGCCAGGTCCTTTTGCGTCAGCCGCAGATCCGATTTTTTCCCCAGTTCGGGCAAAACATGAGTTTTAAGGTGGCGCTCGAGAACCCCCAGACGGATGTGGTGAATGGGACGGGCGCCAAAGGAAGCGGCGACCTGGTCATGAGCGTGGATCGCCTGCCCTTTGGAAGCCTGGGCAGTTGGAATTCCCGCGTTGGATTTATTCTCCGCGACCTCGAGGCTCAAAATGTAATCGGAGATCCTGGCAGCCCGAGCGAGGATATCCCAACCGCGAATACCACAGGCTGGGGGGTAACCACGAGTGGAAGGAAGTCGCTGACCTGGTGGGGGGACGGTGATTTTGTACTTTGGCAATTAAGCTACGGCAAAGGAATCGGCCGCTACATCAATGACCTGGGGACTATCGGGGGTGGCGATGCGGTGTTCGACCCGGATGGCGATCTCCACGCACTTCCGCTGTTTGCCGGTTTTTTCTCATATCAGCACCGCTGGCCAAAGGACTTCTGGTTCCTGGAAAAATGGCCCGGAACAATGCGTTCCAATTTCACCATGAGCTGGGTCAATATCGACAATTTCGATTTTCAGGATGACAAGAATTACCAGTCCACGCTGCGTACGTCGCTTAACCTGATTTACCAGCCTGCCCATAACGTCAGGCTGGGATTAGAACTGCTGTGGGGCGAGCGCAGGAACAAGAACGACAGCAAGGGCACGGCAGCTCAATTGCAGATGTCCGCCCGATATGACTTTTAAATGGCGCACAGTCTGACGCAGGTATCTCGCTCTCACTCGGCAAACAGCTGGTCTTGCTTTATCGCTGCGCCCAACCACACAGTTCTGGGCTGCCACAATTTTAAAATCTGATACAGGTCTCCCATAACAATCTCCTCTTAGAAAACTACTACTTGTTCTGCTTGTAACTCCCTGAGATGCATCCGTGCCAATTGCTCTTTTTAGCCCTGCAAGCTGATTCTACTAGCGTGTCGACTGCTGCTATATGCAGGCAGCGTTTACTACAACCCGATCAGTTGCGCATGCACGCCCTGGTCGAGAGCGACTTGAAGCAGTTCCCGCGAGTTCACCGTGCCTGGATCATATTCGATGATCATCAGATGTGGCTTCTCGTCGTGGTGGGCCACGGCCATTACTCCC
>DAOWGA010000016.1 GCA_030637665.1 Lysobacterales bacterium
AAACGCCGGACCTGGATTCAGCATCACAACTGCGTGAATTCTTCGCAGTGATCCAGGCCGGTAACGAAGCCGGCTTGATCAGGGCTTATCACGACCGATCCGATGGCGGCCTGCTGACCACGCTGTGTGAGATGGCCTTTGCAACGCATTGCGGACTTGAACTTGCACCGGGCGTGTCGGCCGGGGAGCTGAATGCCTTCCTGTTCTCGGAAGAGCCGGGAGCCGTGATCCAGGTCTATGGAGACGAAATGGAGGAGCTCATGGCCCTGTTTGATTCAGCAGGTCTGGGTGATGCTATTCATGACCTGGGCCGGCCTGTGTCTGGCGACCGACTCCGCTTGTCTTGCGCGGGAGAGTTGGTCCTGGATGAGTCATTGCCGGACCTGCAAATGCTCTGGTCCGAAACCAGTCACGCCGTTCAGCGTCTCCGCGACAATCCGGACTGCGCTGACCAGGAGCAGAATTGGATCGGGAACTGGCAGCATGCCGGAATGGAGCCGCGGCTCACGTTTGAGCCATCGGAAAATCCGGCTGCGCCCATGATTGCAAGCGCGGTCAGGCCGGCGGTGGCCATACTGAGGGAGCAGGGCGTCAACGGACATGTCGAAATGGCTGCCGCCTTCGATCATGCGGGCTTCACCTCGGTTGACGTACACATGTCCGACCTGCTGGAGGGTCGGAGATCATTGGATCAGTTCTCCGGTTTCGTGGCCTGCGGCGGGTTTTCCTACGGGGATGTACTGGGTGCAGGACGCGGCTGGGCCAAGTCTGTTCTTTTTCAGGCAGCACTGCGCGAGCAGTTTGAAAAATTCCTGGCGAATGGTGACAAATTTGCACTGGGTGTCTGCAATGGCTGCCAGATGCTTTCGGCTTTGCGCGAGTTGGTTCCCGGAACCGGATCATGGCCTGATTTCGTCGATAACCGTTCGGAACAGTTCGAGGCCAGGTTGAGCCTGGTCGAAGTGGAAGATTCTCCTTCGATCTTTTTCAGCGGCATGGCCGGCGCCCGAATACCGGTGGCGACTGCGCATGGTGAAGGGCGCGCTGAATTCCGTGGCGGCTCATCTCCCGCGGGCCTGGTGGCCCTGCGTTACATTGACAGTAACGGCGATGCAACGGAACATTACCCGGAGAACCCCAATGGTTCTCCCGGCGGAATAACCGGGCTGTGCAACGCTGATGGTCGGGTCACGATCCTGATGCCGCACCCGGAACGCACGCTCAGGACAGTCAATTTTTCATGGGCTCCGGAAGATTGGGCTGATGTTTCACCCTGGCAGAGGATGTTTTTCAATGCCCGCCGGTGGACGGGATAACAAGATGGCAGGCGAACATGAAATGAATACCGGAACCGCGCCGGAGGACAAATCGACTTCTGCCACGGAAGTCGTAGCAGTAGAACCAGAGGAGATCAATGAGGAACTCAAGCTCAGTGAGCTCCTGATCCTGGCTGTTCTGTGGATGCTTTTGGGATTCATGCTCTGGTTCTATCTTTCCGCATTCCATGGCTTTCCCGTTCGGATTGCAGTGGATGCGATCCTCGGCCAGATTCTGGGCAGCCATTTCCACCAGGTCGTTGTCGAGCCGAACCAGCATTTCCTGTTCCAGGTTGAAACAACCATCCCGTTTACTTTCCGCGACGGCACGACTGAGGCCCTGGGCTTTATCGTCAACCCCCTGGTGTACAGTTACGGTTTGCCGCTTCTGTTCGGGCTGGTAATGGGTTCGGACGTCAGTTGGTTGAGAAAAGGCATGATCCTGTTGGTCGGCTATGCGACTATTACTGTTGTACAGATTTGGGGAGTTGTCTGGCAGTCTCTGAAAATGCTGGCATTCAATTTCGGCGCACAGACGCACCAGATTGTCCAGGAAGCCGGCGTTTCCGATTCAGCAATTGCCCTGGGTTATCAGCTGGGCACTCTGATTTTTCCCGCGCTGGCGCCGATCTTTGTGTGGGTGCTCATGAACCGGCCGCTGGTTGAGCAATTTGTGGGCTGGCAGGCAGAGCAACTTGGTAATGAGCGGAACCGATAGATCAGGCCGCTGTCTCTGCAGTGAGAGAATCCGCACCGGGTCGCTTATAATTGCGGGACCGGATCATTGCCAGGGGAACACCTTAATTGCAAACAACTGAAGAGCAAGTGGTAGATATCGAGACAGAGCAGTCTTCCATAGATAATGCTGTCTGTACTTTTCTGCTCGATAACAATCGCCTGAAGAGTGCTGACCTGAAGCGGGCGGAAAACTACCGTGAACAGCACGGCGGCGACCTCGTCACCTTGCTGGTCCGCCTTGGGCTGGTATCGGAAAAAGACGTGGCCGAAGCAGAGGCCGATCTACTTGATTTGCCCCTGGTCAGGACTGCAGACCTGCCGGACGAAATTCCCGAGCTGCCCGATATCTCGCTGCGCTACCTGAAACAGAACCTGATACTTCCGATAGCCGAATCCAACGGTGACCTGGTGGTGGTGATGGCCAATCCACGGGACGAGTTCGTCCGCAAGGCGTTGTCCATGGCGAGCGGTAAAAATATCGTTCCCCGGGTCGGAATCGCTTCCGAAATCGAGAATGGCATTGAGAAGCTTCTGGGTGGCGGGCGTAGCGCGATGGGACAGATCGTGGATAGCCTGGATACGGATGAGGAAGGCGACCTCGAGGATGTTGAACACCTGCGCGACCTGGCGTCCGAGGCGCCGGTCATCCGCCTGGTGAATCTGGTCTTGCAACGCGGGGTGGAAGCCCGTGCTTCGGATATCCATATTGAACCGTTCGAGAACCGGCTGAAAGTGCGTTACCGGATTGATGGTGTGTTGCATGAAGTGGAGGCGCCGCCTTCCAAGTCCACTGCTGCCGTGATCAGCCGAATCAAGATCATGGCCAAGCTGAACATTGCGGAGCGTCGCCTGCCCCAGGACGGACGCATCATGCACCGGGTGCAGGGCAAGGAACTGGATTTGCGCGTATCCACCATCCCGACTTCGCATGGCGAAAGCGTGGTGATGCGTATCCTGGACCGTGAAAGCATCGTGCTGGACTTCGACTCCCTCGGTTTTGACAGCCTGATCAAGACGAAATTTGTAAAGGCGCTGGAAATGCCTCATGGCATTATCCTGGTGACCGGACCGACGGGTTCGGGCAAGACAACCACGCTGTACACGGCCCTTAGCGCTTTGAATACACCGGAAAGAAAAATCATCACGGTCGAAGACCCGGTCGAGTACCAACTGGAAGGCATCAACCAGATCCAGGCCAAGTCATCGATCGGACTCGATTTTGCCCATGCACTGCGCGCCATCGTCCGGCAGGACCCGGATGTGATCATGATCGGTGAAATGCGCGACCTGGAGACCGCCAGGATTGCTATCCAGTCCGCCCTTACCGGTCACCTGGTGCTGTCGACCATCCACACCAATGACGCAGCCGGAGGCGTTACACGGATGCTGGATATGGGCGTTGAAGATTACCTGCTCACGTCCACTGTCAACGCCATACTGGCCCAGCGCCTGGTCAGGACGCTGGATCCTGATCACCGTGAACCCTATGAACTTTTGCCGGAAGTGGCAAAGGAAGTCGGTTTTACGGAACTCAGTGGACAGGAGCGCTATATGGTTTACCGCCCCGTTCCGACGGAGGAGATGCCATCCGGCTACCGTGGCCGCACGACCATACTGGAATTGCTCACGCTTACCGATCCCATCAGGAGAGTGATTATGAAACACGCGACGTCCGGGGAGATCCAGGATCTGGCTGTAAGCGAGGGCATGCGAACCATGTACCAGGATGGTCTGAAGAAATGCCTCGAGGGCGTCACCACCCTGGATGAAGTATTGAGAGTGTCACAGGAGTCCTGATGCCGCTGTTCGAATACAAAGCCGTCGCACCCAGTGGAGAGACCGTCCGTGGAACGATGGAGGCCGCATCCATGGACATGGTGGTACTGAAGCTCCAGGAGGCCGGTAACATCCCGTTGCATGCGCATGAATCCGGTGGCGGTTTCAGCCTTTCCAGCCTGCGCTTGAGCCGGCGCGGAATGAACTCGCGCGAAGTCGGCCAGTTCACCCAGCAATTGTCTACCCTGCTGGGCGCCGGCCTGCCCTTGGATCGATCGCTCCACGTCTTGATGGAATTGTCAGAGAATGAGCGCGTGCAGCGTACCGTCAGGGACATCAGGGATCGCGTGCGTGAGGGTAGCAGCCTGTCGGATGCGCTGGAAGAGCAACACGGTGCATTCAACCGGCTTTTCGTCAACATGGTCCGTGCCGGCGAGGTAGGTGGCACGCTGGATGTCACCCTGTCCCGCCTGACCGACTATCTTGAACGTTCCCGGGATCTCAAAGACAGCGTTATTTCAGCACTGATATACCCCATACTGTTGTTGCTGCTGGCGGCAGGCTCCCTGATTCTCCTGCTGGTGTATGTCATCCCTCAGTTCACGCCCATATTCGAGGAACTGGGCGGGGATCTGCCTTTGATAACCAAGATCGTTCTTGGCGTGGGCGCCGTATTGCAGAATTTCTGGTGGGCGATCATCCTCCTGACATTGCTGGCCGTGTGGCAGTTCAGGCGCATGCTGGCCGACCAGGAAAAACGTTTCGCCTGGGATGGCCGGGTCCTTTCCACAAAGTGGGTTGGGGACCTGGTGGGTAAGCTGGAAACCGCGCGCTTCACGCGTACTTTGGGAACCCTGTTGAGTAACGGCGTGCCGCTGCTGTCGGCACTTTCCATCGCGCGCAATGTCATAAGTAACACGGTTTTGCGCAAGGATTTGAATGACGCGGCACGCGAGGTCAAGACAGGCGGAGGACTGGCGCCAAACCTGGCCAGCGGGGGCAGGTTTCCGCGGCTGGCGTTGCAGATGATCAGTGTTGGCGAAGAAACCGGCCAACTGGATGCAATGCTGATGAAGGTATCGGATACCTACGACATTGAAGTTCGCAATACCATTGAACGATTACTTTCCGTATTCACGCCGGTCGTTACCATGCTGCTCGCGATGTTGATCGGAACCATCGTTATGTCCGTTTTGCTGGCGATACTGAGTATTAATGACCTGGTCGCGTAGAAAATTGTTCAGGTACTCGCTTAGGCCCGGTTACGCAGAAATTTAAGGAGTCTGAAGGCATGAGGATTGATTTTTTGAAAAGCAGGAAAATGCATGGCAAACAGAGCCGCCATCTGCGGCTGACCACCCAGCACGGCTTCACACTGGTGGAGTTACTGCTTGTGCTGATGATCCTGGCCCTGATCGGCGGCCTGGTGCTGCCCGGCATCATTGGCAAGGCTGAGGGCGCCAAGGTCAAGGCCGCGGCCTCACAGGTCAGCCGGCTGGCAATGGCGGTGGAAAGCTACTATCTGGATACCGGTAGCACGCCGGATAGCCTCGAGCAACTGGTAAAGGAGTCAGGCGATACCAGCGGATGGAATGGACCCTATGTCAAACCTTCCAGCCTCAAGGACCCATGGGGCCGGGATTATGACTACAAGTACCCTGGTGAGCACGGTGATTTCGACATTGTTTCCCTTGGTGCGGATGGCCAGCCGGGTGGTGAAGACAGAAACGCGGATATCAACAGCTGGGAGTAAGTCCCCAGCCACCCCTCCCAGGTGAAAGATCCACGCACCAGTCCGGCCATGACATGCTCCGCAAAACCGGACAGGCTGCCCCGGCCCGTGCACCGTGTTCGCGGCTTCACGCTGGTAGAACTCCTGGTGGTTCTGGTTATTGCCGCCCTGATACTGGCCCTGGTCGGCACCTCCATTTCACGCAGCATCAGTGGTGCTGAAATGCGCACAGCCGCGAGAAAAATGGCCGCTTCGATCCGCTATACGCGTACCCGGGCCATTATCTCCAAGTCGCAACAGGTGTTCCTGGTTGACACCGAGGCGCGCAGTTATACGGCAGCGGGGCGCGAACCGGTCACATTGCCCGGCGAAATGGAAGTCCAGTTGACCACGGCCCGGTCCGAACTGACTTCCGAGCACGTTGGCGGAATCCGGTTTTACCCGGATGGGGGGTCTACCGGTGGTTCCGTGGCGCTGGAAGCCAACGGCAGAATCTACACAGTCAACGTCGTCTGGCTGACCGGCGAAGCATCATTGCAAAGAGAGGAGGAATGATGCGCGGCCGGGGCATTCCCATTTCATACTCCAGGCGCAATGGCGGCTTCACCTTGCTGGAGGTTCTTCTCGCCTTCGTGGTTTTTGCACTGAGTTTTACCACCGTGTTGGAAATTCTGTCCGGCTCGATGCGCAATACCGTGCGGGCGCGGGAATACACCGAGGTCGCACTGATCGCCCAGTCGGTAATGGATCAGCTGGGACTGGAAATTCCGGTAGAGCAGGGCACGATCGTTTCGGGTGATTCCGGTGATTACGCATGGGAGATCAGCATCTACTCATACGAAGACAACTCCGAGAATGCGTACAGTGTTGAACTGGGCGAACTGACCGGGATTGAGTTGCTGCAGATTGACCTGCTGGTGACCTGGGGCGAGCCGCCGCGGGAGAAATCAAACAGTTTCAGCACGGTCCGGGCCATGTTGATCAACAGGGAACTCAGCAGCAGATGAAATTGAGCCCACATACCGCACCAGTATCCCGGCAACAGGCCAGGGGGTTCACGCTGGTTGAGCTGCTTCTTGCCATGGCTCTCATGAGCATGCTGCTGGCGCTGGCCTATGGTGGATTACGGGCGTCCACGCGTGCAACCGATCGGGGCCAGGTCATTCTCGAAGAGAGTGGCCGGATCCGGATGGCGCACCAGTTCGTGAGGAAGCAACTGAACCAGATGGTGCCGCTTGTGTTCATGGAAAGTGAAGACGAGCAACCACGGACGATCTTCGAGGGCAGTGCGGACGGCATCCGGTTCGTGGGGCCAATGCCCGGATATCTGGGCTTTGGCGGACCGCAGGTACAGGAGTTGATCTTTGTACGAAGCGAACAGGGTAAGGCCCTCGTGCTCTCACACGCCCTGTTGCAGGGCTTTGAAGAAGAAAATCTGTATGTGCGGCCTCCAATCGTTCTGATTGACCGGATTGAGCGGGCTTCATTCCAGTTCCTGGCGCTTGATGAAGAAAATGAATCGGCCGACTGGACCAGTGACTGGGAGTACGCCGACAAGTTACCCCTGGCCGTTTCACTGGATATCGAATTCCAGGATGATGTATTCACAAGCTGGCCCATGTTGTTCGCCTCTGTACGGATCGACGCCAGCGCACTTAACGAACTGGCCGGCGAGGATGGGCTGGATCAAAATTACTCAACAGCCGTCAAGAGCCTGATCGACAAAAGGCAGAAAAATTGATGCGCGCTGCCGACACATTCTGCGCCTGCAAGCTGGCCCGGTCCCAGTCAGGTATCGCCCTGGTGATGGTGCTCTGGATACTGCTGTTGGTTACGATTTCCACCAGCGCCTATACGCTGATGGCCAGGATGGATCAGCTCGAGGCGCACACGGTACTGTGGGGTACACGGGCCCGCATGGGTGCCGAAGCCGGGGTCAACCTGGCCATACTCTCATTGCGCGATCCGGATGAAACGACTCGCTGGATTCCCGATGGCCGCAGCTATGAGCTCTGGTTCCAGGATATGCGCCTGGAACTCAGGATTACGGACGAACGCGGCAAACTGGATATCAATTCAGCAAGTGAGCTCACATTGCAGCAGTTTTTCAGCGGCAATGGCATGGAACCCGATCAGGCCGAGTACGTGGCCGCTGCCGTGCACGATTGGATTGATGCGGATGACATCGAACGGGCGAATGGCGCCGAGGCGGAAACCTACATCTCCTATGGTCTCGGGGTTGGGCCCGGCAACCGCCGTTTTGTCATGGTGGAAGAGCTCCTGCAGGTGCTGGGCATGAGCTGGGAATCGTATCAAAGCCTGGAGCCTGGCCTGACGGTTTACTCCAAAGCCAATGAACCGGACCCGGCTTATGCTCCGGTGGAGGCGCTGCTGGCATTGCCTGATATGACGCCCGATGATGCGTTGAACTTCGTTGAGGAAAGGCACTCTCAGGATGCAGGAAGTGGGCTTGGCGTTGCACTTCCGAGCGGCCAGGTCGCCATGGCGCGGGGGCGAGGGCTAACGTATAGTATCCAGGCAAAGGCAACCTTGCCGAATGGCGTCTGGGATCAGGTCGAAACGACCATCCGTCTGGGTGGAAGCCCGGATGGCCGGCCATTCAGGTTTCTGCGTTGGCGCGAGGGGTTCCACCACTGAGTACACCATGGCAAATGGATTTGAAAACAAGCTGAAAGATTGGCGAAACCACGTGCAGGCCGGACCGGTCGGGAAGTTTTTCCACTGGTGGCTCGATGAACTGCGCCAGGCGCTCCCTCCGGCCTGGCAACAGAAGCTTCAACATGCGCTGCGCCGGCTAACGCTGCGTCTGGATGCTGAATCCCTGTCGGTGGGAGTGGATGAGAACAGGTCACTTCAGGCGCTGGACACTTTTTCCATTTCCCAGGGTGTCGCTCTACAGCAACAGCAAATCAATGACCTGCTTGTCGAGCATGAGCTGTTGGAGGCGCCACGATTTTTGCTGCTCGATCAAGAAGCCGTGCTGCGCAAGGAAATAATGCTGCCGGCAGCAGCGGAATCCAATCTTTCCCAGGTACTTGCTTTTGAAATGGACCGCCAGACGCCATTCCGGGCGCAAGATGTTTATTTTGACTGGAAAATACTCGAGCGTGGCGGCGACAGCGGCCAGATCAGGCTGGAAATATTCGTGGTGCCGCGCAGCGAAGTCGACAAGACCTTGCATTCCCTGCAGCTACGCAAACTGTCGCCTGCCGGTATCGATATTGTTGGCGGCGGTAAAACCATGGGCCTGAATCTCCTGCCTCCTGAGAAGAGAGTGCGCATGGTTAACAGTAAGGCGCGGATGAACTTTGCCCTGGCCGGTGTTGCAGTCATATTACTCGCCCTGGTCATGACCCAGTCGCTCTACCTCAGGGCACACCAGGTCAGTGAACTGGAAGATGCCATTGCCGAAGTGCGGGATGAAGCCCGCCGGGTGCAACGCATCAAGGAACAGATCGGGGATAGCAGCGAAGCGGCGACATTTCTGACGGTCCGGCGCGATGCGTCACCATTGGCTATCGAACTACTCGCGGATATCACGCGAATTCTGCCCGATGACACCTACCTGGACCGCCTGGTGATCGGAAAGACCAGTGTCCAGTTGCAGGGGAAATCCCAAAATGCCCAGCAGTTGATCGAACGGGTCAACGAATCCGAATTACTGGATGAGGCGTCGTTTCGCGGATCAACACGACTTGATGCGAGATCCGGCCTCGAGATTTTCGAAGTCAACGCAGTCATTACAGGCGTGAGCGGAAGCTGATGGCACTTGTAGTCGACCAGGGAAATAACCGTCTTACCGCGATGCTCTTGCTGGTGATTGCGCTACTGATGGTTTACCTGCTGTGTTTCCATTGGTTCATATTGCGCCATGTTGAGTACGGCGACGAGATCGCAGGGCTTGCGCAACAGTTGGGCCGCTTCGAGCGCGTGGCCACTCAGCGCCAGCAATATGAAGAGCAATTACTGGCCCTGCAAAACAGGAAATCTGACGAGAGCCTGTTTCTCGCCGGCGGGGACTTCAACGAGGCGGCGGCGGGGATGTCGGAACGTTTGAGCCAGATGATCAGCACACAGGCCGATGACAGCTGCCAGATAGTCAGCAGGCAGCCAGTCCGGCCCCGGGTGCAGGAACGATTTGAAAAGGTAACGGTCAACGTGCGCATGCGTTGTCAAATAGAGGATCTGAAAAAAGTGCTCCATGCACTGGAAACCGGTATTCCGATGGTGATTGCGGATGAAGTGACGGTGATAAAGCCACGTGCCCGCCGGCGTGTGAGAAAGAACGAGGAGGCGCCCGTTCAGACCACACTGGACATTCGTTTCAACATGTCAGGTTACCTGCGGCTATGATCAAGTGGTTTGAAGATAATCCGGCCGGGAAAACGCTGATATCGATCTGTGGTGGTCTGGTCGTAGTTTCCCTGCTGCTTGCCGTGATTTGGATGCTCCCACCCTCAGCGCCATCAATGGACGCTGAAGATGAGAATCGTGTAGCCAGCCTGGATCTGCCAGAACTCAAGGCCGTCGAATCAATCGAAGAGTACGCCGTCATTACCGAAAGACCGATCTTCAATGAAACTCGCCTGCCTGTCCTGACGCTCGGTCTGAATGAAAATTCTGACGAGGAACTACAGCAGGAAGACATAGATGCGCCGGAAATGGAGTTGGCTGGTGTAATAATCACGCCGTCATTGCGCATGGCGACCTTGAGAGAGAAGGGCAATGAGACCTCACTGGTGGCTTTCGAGGGCATGCCCCTGGAAGGAAATTATGGAACCTGGCTGATCAGCAGGATAGAACCACGGGAAGTGACATTGTCTTCAGGGGATGGTGAAGAAGTACAGCTTCAGCTCCAGATTCATGATATGAAAATTGCCGAGCCCCCTAAAGCTGAAAAACCACCGGAAGAAACCAAAGCCCGGGGTGAACGCGAATTGGCCGCGCGTGAAGGCGGTCAACCCTTGAGCCGTGCAGAAGAAATCAGGCAGCGGATTGCACAACGGCGTGAAGAATTGAGGAGGGCCGCCGAGGCCGATAAAGAAGACAATGCACCGAGAAATTCGCAGAGCAATCAACAGCGCAATCAACAAAGCTACAAAGATGCAATCCAGTCCATGATGACCAGGAAAAGCCGGGACAAAACAGAAAATGACGAGAATCAATGATGGGAAACTACGGATGAGTATTCCGGAAAAGTGCGCCAGTGAAAGGGTTGGGAATGTCGGGATGTGGCGGGTTTTGATCAACTCCTCGTTCGGCGCGAGGATGATGCTGGTTTTGGCTGTCATTATAGTCGTTGCCAGTTGCTCCTCGACGCCACGAGCACCGATCCGCCCGCAGAGTACCGGCAAGACGATCAAGACGGCTACACCTGCGCCGGAAGATTCCGGCCCGATTATCCAGACTGCCGTATCCGGAGATCCCGGTGTAACGGATATCGAGATCTACGAAGGGTCCGGAGAATTTATCAACAAGGAAGCTGCGCAAAGACGTCCTGACGTGGTTTCGGAGGATGGTGAGATTGTTCTCAATTTCGAGGGAGAATCCATCCAGTCGGTCGTGCATACCATCCTGGGTGAGGTTTTGCAGGAAACCTTCGTTATTGCGCCGGGGGTGGGTGGTGAAGTCACTTTCTCGACTTCGCGCCCGGTTAGCCGCGAGCAGTTGATGCCGATTCTCGAGTTGCTGCTTCGGTGGAACGGAGCGACGCTGGTTTTCAGCGAAGGCCGCTACCACGTTTTACTGGTATCCGCGGCAATCAAAGGACACCTGTTTCCCGATATCGGCCCGGCCGAGTTGGCCCGGGTTTACGAAGTGCGTGCAGT
>DAOWGA010000306.1 GCA_030637665.1 Lysobacterales bacterium
CGGTCTCTTCTCGGAATCGGTGGACCACATCAGTTCGATCTCTCCGACTTCGCCGTGCCTGCCAGCGGGTGGCAGGAAGGTGTTCACACCGACGATGGGCAGGGTACCGTCGTGTTTGATGCTTTCGTAGTACAGGCTTTCTTCCTGGATTTTGCTGCGCTGGTACATGGTGTCCATCGCGCCGAGCACACCACCTCGCTCCGAGATCGCTTCGAATTCCTGGTAGATGGCCTCCTCGACCAGGTCGGTCAATTCGTCCACGATATAGCTTCCCTGCCACGGGTTTTCGCAGAAATTCAAACCCAATTCTTTGTTAATTATCATCTGGATAGCAACAGCTCTTCGCACAGATTCTTCAGTTGGAGTGGTGATCGCTTCGTCGTAAGCGTTGGTGTGCAGGCTGTTGCAGTTATCGAACAGCGCGTACAGCGCCTGCAGTGTGGTTCTGATGTCGTTGAACTGAATTTCCTGGGCGTGCAGGCTGCGGCCGCTGGTCTGGATGTGATACTTCAGCATCTGGCTGCGTGGGCTGGCGCCGTAACGTTCGCGCATGGCCCTGGCCCAGATGCGGCGGGCTACTCTTCCGATCACGGTGTATTCCGAATCCATGCCGTTGCTGAAGAAGAAACTCAGGTTAGCTGCGAACTGGTCGATGTTCATGCCCCTGGCGAGGTAGTACTCGACGATGGTGAAACCGTTACTGAGCGTGAAGGCCAACTGGCTGATCGGGTTCGCGCCGGCTTCGGCGATGTGATAGCCCGAAATCGAGACGCTGTAGAAATTGCGCACGCCATGGTCGACGAAGTATTGCTGGATGTCACCCATCATGCGCATCGCAAATTCGGTGGAGAATATGCAGGTATTCTGGGCCTGGTCTTCTTTCAGGATGTCGGCTTGCACGGTGCCACGGACCCTGGTCAAAGTCTCGGCCTTGATTTTTGCGTAGGTCTCCGCGTCGACCAGTTTGTCGCCGGTGATACCCAGTAAGGCCAGACCGAGACCGCTACTCCCTTCTGGCAGTTTGCCGTGGTAACGGGGCTGCTCTCGATCCGCGAAATACGCTTCGATTTTCTTCTTTGCCTCTTCCCACTTGCCGTGCTTGTGCAGATGCAACTCCACCTGTTGATCGATAGCCGTGTTCATGAAAAAGGCCAGCATCATCGGCGCGGGGCCGTTGATGGTCATCGAGACCGAAGTGCTGGGCGAACACAGATCGAAGCCGGAATACAATTTCTTCATGTCATCCAGCGTGGCGATGGAGACGCCGGAGTTACCCACCTTGCCGTAAATGTCCGGGCGGGTATGTGGATCCTCACCGTACAGGGTGACCGAGTCGAAAGCGGTGCTCAGCCGGACTGCGGGCTGGCCATGAGCCAGCAGGTGGAAGCGCCGGTTGGTGCGCTCCGGTGTGCCCTCGCCGGCGAACATTCGGATCGGGTCTTCGCCGGCCCGGCGGTAGGGGAACACGCCCGCGGTGTAGGGATAGCCTCCGGGCAGGTTCTCGCGCATCAGGAACGACAGCAGTTCGCCCCAGTCGGCGTCTCTGGGTATGCCGATTTTGGGGATCTGGAGGCGGCTGAGTGATTCTTTGTAGTTGTTGCCGGTGATGTCGCGGCCGCGGACCTGATAGCTGTATTTTTCGGTTCGCAACCCGGCTTTTCGTTGCGGCCAGGACTGCAGGAGGTCGATGGCTTCCTGGGACAGGCTTCGGATGGCGTCGTTGTAGCGTTGGCGGAGCAGGATTAGTGAGCGGTCGGTTTCGCGGGCAAGGGCGTCGTCTGCATATAATTGAAATTCGATTGGTATTGACGGGTCTTCCAGGGCTTTTAATGATTCGTAGTAGTTCTGAGCCCGGCTCGCGGCCTCTGCTTGCGTTGCGATTTCCTTATTGATCGACCGGCCCTGTTCAGCGATTTCGGACAGGTAGCGAGTCCGTTTGCCTGGGATCAGGACGGTGGCCTTGGGTTCCTTGACCGATGTGTCAATATCGGGCGTCCAGTTCTCCGCCGGCAAATTCAGTTTTTGCTGTAGCAGGCGGCACAAGTTGGCGAACATCCAGGTGATGCCGGGGTCGTTGAACTGGCTGGCGATGGTGGGGTACACGGGCACTTCGCTGTCGCTGACCTGGAAAGCCAGGTGGTTGCGCTTCCACTGCTTGCGCACGTCACGCAACGCGTCTTCGGCGGCTCGCCTGTCGAACTTGTTCAACACCACAAGTTCGGCATAGTCCAGCATGTCGATTTTCTCGAGCTGGCTTTGGGCGCCGAAGTCGCTGGTCATCACGTACACCGAAAAATCCACCATATCGACGATCTCGGAATCGGATTGGCCAATGCCTGCTGTCTCCACGATCACCAGGTCGAAGCCGGCGGATTTCAGGAAGGCTATGGCATCCTGCAGGATGGCCGAAGTGGCCAGGTGCTGGCGCCGGGTCGCCATGCTGCGCATGTAAATGCTCTCACTGCGCAGTGTGTTCATGCGAATTCGGTCGCCCAGCAGCGCGCCGCCGGTGCGCCTGCGGGTGGGGTCTACGGCCAGCACGGCGATCTTCATTTCAGGGAAACACTGTCCGAAACGGTTCAGCAATTCGTCAGTGACCGATGATTTGCCGGCCCCGCCGGTGCCGGTCACGCCGATGACGGGCGCCTGGCTGGCCCTGCCCTGCCATTCGCGGCGTTTGAGTTTCAATTCGGCTTCCCCGAAAACCTGGTCCTCCAGCGCGGAGATAACGTTGGCAATGGTCCTGGCATCAGCCAAATCGAACTGACCCGGATATTCAGTCGCTATCCTCTTTTCCGCGGTACGCTTTACGACGTCCTGGATCATCTCGACCAGACCCATTCGCATCCCGTCATCCGGATGGTATATACGCTCGACACCATAGGCTTCCAATTCCCTGATCTCATCCATCGTAATGGTGCCCCCGCCCCCGCCAAACACGCGGATGTGCTCCGCGCCTCGTGCCTTAAGCTGATCCACCATATATCTGAAGTACTCGCTGTGCCCGCCCTGGTAGGAAGAGACTGCAATACCATCCGCATCTTCCTGGATGGCGGCGCGCACGATGTCCAGTACACTTCGATTGTGGCCCAGGTGGATCACCTCGGCACCCTGCGCCTGGATCAGGCGGCGCATGATGTTGATCGCGGCATCGTGGCCGTCAAACAATGAAGCTGCGGTAACAAAGCGCAGTGGCTTGGTGGTTTCGGTATTGCTTTGTGGAATCTGATCGGCGGGTCGACTCATAATATTCGGATCTCTATTGGGCCTGGCTCCATTTAAAGCTAGAAAGCAGGCGCCCGGGAATTCATTCAGCTTAATTGATCATTGTACCTTGAGACCTAAGATCAGCGTAAACCCACAGCTTCCATTTCATTTCATCAAGGGGGCCGGCCATGTGAGTCAGGCCAGTGCCGCCTGTGCAGACGCACGCTCAATTTATTCTGTTTAGCCAAAAATGCAATCCCCTGAATATGAACAGTGACAGGGACTTAGATTCCTTTTAGCCAAATTTGCATAATTGTATTCTTAGGCGTATGGTACAAAGATAAGAAGGGGAGAGCATACGGATTTTGCTCATACGCACGCCCGGGATGGCTGAATATCTCGCCACCCGACTAAGTGTGTCGGGATCCGCGGTACGGGGGCCGGGTCGGTCCCCGTCCGCACTTATCTGCTTTTACACTGTTATCTACTGCAAAACACCAATTCCCAAACCCTGTTTAGCCGAACTATTTACTTCGGACCGTTGTCACAAACCCAGCTGAGTATTTCCCAGGGCCTGGCAAGTGTTAACAGGCCCTAATTCACCCGAGTAAAACACATGTCCAA
>DAOWGA010000260.1 GCA_030637665.1 Lysobacterales bacterium
CGGCAGCCCTTGATCCAGGGGGCGACGGACAAAGAATCCAGTAAGTGCCGGGTAACCATCTGCATTGGATCCTTTATGGCGGTGAGGTTGTAGGTTTTGTTCCAGCGCTCCAGCAGGGCCAGGTAGGAAAGCAGTGCTGCTTCGTATTGGGGGTTCGGCGCCTGCCCGGTTAGTTCGAGCAGTCCGGTGTTGAGCGTTTCCGCCAGGGACTCAGCGGACATAACAGCGATGATTTAATTCGGGCCTGCTGAGCGCATTTGCGAAGCGACTTTGTTGGCGATATCCCGGGCGCCATCGGTGTGTTCAACATCCTTGGTGAATGTGACAATCCGCCAGATGGGCTCCTCGGTTTCCATGTCGTAATAGCTGGACTCGACATAAGCCGTGGTTTTGAAATCGGCCCAGCCCGGGCCCTGGCGAATGGTGTATACATTGGTCATGCCGGTGAAGTACGGCGTACCCCAGCCATAGCCCATGCCACTGCCCAGGTATTCCGCCCAGTAATCGGAACGCACATAACCTTCCGATTGTCCGCCACCGGAGTAGAACATCACCACGATGCCATCCACGCCAGCTTGCCTGAGCAGGCCGGTTGCAACCTCGACGTCGATCTCACCACGGATGCCACCGCTCATTCCTGGCAGCTCGCTGGCTGGTACTGCTGGCGTTCCCTTGTCAGAAAGGATCTTTGCCACATCAATCTCAACCGCTTTGCGCAGCAATGCTTCAGGCAGTACGGCGATCACGGCTACCTTGTCGGGCTTGTTGGTCACCGGTTGATCGGTTTTCCAGCTGTCGACTACTTTGGTCTGCGCGCAGGCTGCGAGGATCAGTGGCGCCGCCAGCGCCAGCAGGATGAAACGGCCAATCCGGAATAGGTTGCGATGGGTCATGAGGTAATCCGCAGAGAATAATCGATCATCTTAACCCATGACCGGTTTGGCCGGAAGCCACATCAGATCGAAAGATCAAGCTCCTCGGCGCGATGGCCGGCGACCCAGTCGCCGTTCTCCATGCGCCGCAGTGCGGGCACATCCGCTTCACAGCGTTTTACCCGGTAAGGACAACGATTGTGAAAAATGCAGCCCTTCGGGCGATTGTACGGCGACGGCATGTCGCCGGTCAGCCAACTGTCCTGCCTGGCTGCAGCCGCCAGTCTGGGGTCAGGAATCGGTACCGATTTCATCAGGGCGTTGGTGTAGGGATGCAGTGGGCGCCGATACAGACTCAATTTTTCCGAGACTTCCATGGCCTGGCCCATGTACATCACCATCACCCGGTCACTGATGTGGCGGACCACCGACAAATCGTGCGCGATGAAGATCAGCGCCAGGCCCAGTTTTTTCTGCAAATCCTGCAGCAGATTGATGATCTGCGCCTGGATCGATACATCCAGTGCGCTGACCGGCTCGTCACAGACCAACAGCCTGGGGTTGAGCACCAGGGAGCGCGCGATACCGATACGCTGGCACTGCCCGCCGGAAAATTCATGGGGATAGCGGTTGATCTGGTTTGGCAGTAATCCCACTACCTTCATCATGCCGCGGGTCCGCTCTTCCACCTGCAGGCGCGCCATGTTGGGATAAAACGTCCAGAGTGGCTCTGAAATGATGTCGCCCGCTGTCATCCGTGGGTCAAGTGACGCCACCGGGTCCTGGAATACAATTTGCAGTTCTTTTCTTTTCTGGCGCAGTTCTTCCTCCTCCAGCCCGGTCAGTTCTTCCCCTCGCCACATGACCCGACCGCGGCCTGGTGTGATCAGGCCGAGTATCGCCCGCGCCAGCGTGGACTTGCCTGAGCCGGACTCCCCAACGACACCCAGTGTTTCGCCTGCGTGCAGCTCAAAACTGATACCGTCTACGGCCCTGAGTTTCCTCTCATGACGCTGCAGAAGACCGCCCGTAAAACTGGTGAACGTGACAGCCAGGTCCTGCACCCTGAGAACCGGCTTGGTCATTCTGCCTCCTCCGCATCATTCCCCAGGGCAACGATGTATCCACCCTCCATGGGCAGAAAACAGCGGCTCGTCCGGCCGCCGTCAGCCACCCAGAGCGGGGGCCGCTCGTTGCATTGCCCGGTAGCTTCGCTACAGCGGTCCCTGAAATGGCAGCCCGAGGGCAGGTCCAGCAAGTTGGGCGGATTACCGGGGATGGCCTGCAATTCGTCATCCGATGCGCGGTCCAGCCGGGGGACCGAGGCCAGCAAGCCCCGGGTGTAAGGATGCTGCGGATGATAAAAGATATCGTCCACGGTTCCGGTTTCCACCGCCTCGCCGGCATACATCACGATGATGCGATCCGCACTCTCTGCAACGACGGCCAGGTCATGGGTGATCAAGATCGCCGACATCCTGGTTTCTTTTCTGATTTCGCCCACCAGTTCGGTGATCTGTGCCTGTACCGTTACATCCAACGCCGTACTGGGCTCGTCCGCAATCAACAGTTCCGGCTCACACAATAAGCCCATGGCGATCATGACCCGTTGGCGCATGCCACCTGAGTATTCATGCGGATACTGGCGTATTCGCTCCTCCGGATCCGGTATTCGGACCGCGCGCAGCATTTCAACTGCGTGTGCCCGTGCCTCGTCTTTACGCAATCCCTGGTGATGCCTGACAACTTCGGTCATCTGTTTTTCGATGGTCAGGAACGGGTTCAGCGAAGTCATCGGATCCTGGAAGATCATCGCAATATAACGGCCTCGGATACCGTTCAACTCCCCTGGCTTCATCTGCAACAGGTCTTTACCCCGGAATAACGCCTCCCCGCTCACACTTCCGTTCTCCGCCAGCAGGCCCATGAAGGAGAGAACCAGTTGACTCTTACCCGCGCCCGATTCGCCAACAATCGCGAGTGTTTCACCTTCATCGATTTCGAAATCCATGCTGTTGACCGCCTTCACCACGCCTTCGCGCGTGTCAAAGCGAACATCGAGATTGGAAACCTTGAGCAAAGCCATTACAAGCGATCCTTGGGGTCAAGTGCATCGCGCATCCCATCGCCAATGTAATTGAAACAATACA
>DAOWGA010000276.1 GCA_030637665.1 Lysobacterales bacterium
TGCACTGGAGCAGGTGCCGGAACTGAAGCTGGCGATCTGCCATCTCGCCTCCCCGTGGGACAGGTCCACCGACGGCATGCGGCGCTGGCGTGCGTGGATGAAGCGATTTGCCGCTCTGCCTAATGCCAAAATGAAGATTTCCGGCCTGTGCATGTTCACCAAAAATTGGGATGAAGCGGAATTCCTTCGGTGGGGCACCGCCGCGCTGGAAATATTCGGCGCTGATCGATGCATGCTGGGCTCCAATTTTCCGGTCGATCGATTGTATGTCAGCTATGACGAACTGTTCACTGGCTGGCAAAAGCTGGTGGCGCAATGCTCTCCGGCTGAAGCCGTGCAACTGGCCGGCAAGAGTGCCGCTGATTTCTACGGTCTTTAGCTGGTTATTGTCAACTGCGAGCGGAAGAGCCTTTGAACAGCGACCCCGCAAGTACGCGCTTTTCGGGCGGCACCGTGGGGTTTTCTACACGCTCCATCAGTATGTCCACGGCCGCCTTGGCCATCTGGTTGACGGGCTGGCGAACCGTGGTCAGGTCATAGCCGGTCCAGAAGGCGGCATGAATGCCATCAAAGCCGGTTACAGAAAGCTCTTCCGGCACCTTTAGACCCTGTCCATCGCGGGCCTCATCGATACAGCCAATGGCCATCGTGTCATTGCTGCAAATGACCGCGTCCGGTGCATCATGATCTTTCATCCAGCGGGCAAAGCAGTCCTTGCCGGACTGGTAGGAAAAATCACCATATGCCACCGGCACCTCGTCGATACCGTGCCGGGACAGGTGGCGAAGCGCGATGATTCGCCTTTCGTTGGCCACATCGGACTCGGTGGGTCCGGATAGCACGAGGAAACGCCTATTGCCACCGGCGACCAGAAGATCAACCAACTGCTTCAGCCCCTGTTCATGATCAACGCATACCGTGTTCGCCGGATGGTCCGGTACCTGCCGGTTGTACAGAACGACGGGGATGTTGTGTTCTTCGAAGCGGGCTATATCCTCATGGTCAAAATGCGCCGTCAATGCAATCACTCCATCCACCTGGAAAGTCCAGATCTGATCGAGCAATTCGGCCAGTTGCTCTTTCTCATCGAGCGTGAAGAGCAGCACGCGGACATCCCGACTGGACAACTGGTCGGTGATGCGTGAAAGGAGTTCCGGATAGATCAGGTTGGAAATGGATGAAATGATGACCGCCACCATCCCGGATCGCTGGGTAATCAGCATGCGGGCGATGGCATTGGGCTTGTAATTCAGCTTTTTTGCCGCTTTCATGACCTTGTCTTTGGTTTTTGCAGAGACACTAAGGCCCGGGCGGAAAGCCCTGGACACAGCCGACTGCGAAACCCCGGCTACCCGGGCGACATCATAGGATGTCACCCGTTTCCTGCTGTTGGAATCGATTTTAGCCATACCTTCTGAGTCTGATATCCGCTTGTTCCTTGTGACCGGCAAAACCTTCCAGTGCGCACAGGCGCGAGCAATAGCCGCCCACGAGCACTGATGCTTCTTCAGTTATCTTCTGATAAGTGCAGGTTTTGATGAATTTTCCCACCCATAGGCCGCCAGTATAACGGGCTGCCTTCAAAGTGGGTAATGTGTGATTGGTCCCGATACACTTGTCGCCGTAGGAGACGTTGGTTTCCGGGCCGAGGAACTGCGCACCGAAATTGCTCATGTTGTCCTTGAAATAATCGGGATCCCGGGTCATGACCTGGACGTGCTCGAAAGCCAGTTTGTCCGCAACTTCTACCATTTCGTCGTAACTATCACAGACGATGACCTGTCCATAATCCGCCCAGGCGACACTGGCAACATCTGCTGTCGGCAGGATGGTCAGCTGACGCTCGACTTCTGCCATGGTGTCCCTGGCCAGCGTCTCGCTGTTGGTGAGCAGGACAGCAGGAGAGTTGGTTCCATGCTCTGCCTGTCCCAGCAAATCGGCGGCGCACAGTTCGCCATCCACGGTGTCATCCGCAATCACCAGTGTTTCCGTAGGCCCCGCGAACAGGTCAATCCCGACACGTCCGAACAATTGTCTCTTGGCCTCGGCGACAAATGCATTGCCGGGCCCGACCAGCATGTCAACACCATCGATGGTCTCCGTGCCCAGGGCCATTGCGGCGATTGCCTGTACACCACCCAGGCAATAGATTTCGTCCGCTCCAGCCATATCCATGGCCACGACAATGGCCGGTGCCGGCTTTCCATTGAACGGGGGGGCCGCAGCGATGACGCGATCCACCCCAGCGACTTTCGCAGTCAGTACGCTCATGTGAGCGGAGGCGACCATGGGATACTTGCCGCCCGGAATGTAGCAGCCTACGCTGCTGACCGGGATGTGCTTGTGGCCGAGCGTGACGCCGGGTAATGTTTCCACCTCGACATCCAGCATGGAGTCCCTCTGTATTTGCGCGAAGTTGCGGATTTGCTCCTGCGCCCAGCGGATGTCATTCTGCGCCTGCTCATCGACCTGGTCGTAACAGGCTTGAATGTCTGATTTTGACATCTTAAATGACTTCGGAGTCCATTTATCGAACTTCGCGGAATATTCAGCAATTGCCGCATCCCCACGCGACTCGATGTCAGCGAGTATATTTTCAACTATTTCCTTAACGTTCTGATTTGAAAGGCTGATTTCTTCCTGTGATTTGCCTTCTTTGAGATAGCGGATCATTTCCTGAGTACTCCGAGTAAATGGGTGGGGTTCTATGGGCGGGTGTAAAAAACACCTTGAATTACAGTAAATCATATTGAATAATGCATTCGATTTCAATTTAAAACAGTGAAATATTCGCATGGGGTTCAATAATTCAGTTCTTGCCGGTAAGCGGATACTGATTACCGGTGCTGGAAGAGGTATCGGGCGATGCTGCGCGCTGACCTGCGCGGGCCTGGGGGCTGAAGTGATTGCGGTTGATCTTTCCGCGGACGGCCTGGCCAGCCTGGTGCAGGAAGCTGGCGGAAGCGTTCGTGCCTGGGAATGCGACGTGACGTCCGAAGAACTGGCGAACCGAATCAAGGAGCTAGACCGGCTGGACGGCCTGGTCAATAACGCTGGAACCA
>DAOWGA010000118.1 GCA_030637665.1 Lysobacterales bacterium
ACGAAGTGCCGCAAGCATAACAGACACATTGGCTTTTGGGGTGAAAAAGCCGGAATTGTGGGATTACACCCCTGTAGGAGGCCGCCAAGCGGGCGACCGTTGTTTTAGATTTTTATCTCTGATTCTTGATTTCGCCCGCATGGCGGCCTCCTGCATGTAATACAGAAATGAAACCGGATCACCTCCGTGAGATAATGAGGGACTACACCCCACGCCAACAACCAAGGTCAAACCATGGATCATCAATCAGTGCAAAAGTTTGTCGATGAAGTCTGGATGGATTCCATCGTTCCCGAGCTCGTTGAATATATAAAGATCCCCAACAAGTCCCCCCACTTCGATGCCGATTGGGAAAAGAACGGCTACATGGAAGCTGCGACCCAGCAGATTTTTGCCTGGTGTAAAAAGCAGGACATTCCCGGGATGGAATGCAAAATTGTGCGCCTGCCGGGCAGGACACCGTTAATCTTCATGGATATACCCGGTGACAATGACGACACGATCCTCATGTACGGCCACCTGGACAAACAGCCCGAAATGACCGGCTGGACTGAAGGGCTGGGGCCATGGATACCGGTGATCAAAGATGACAAACTTTATGGCCGTGGAGGCGCGGATGATGGCTATGCCGCCTACGCCTCCCTGACCGCAATCATGGCCATACAGAGAGAAAAGCTCCCCCACGCACGCTGTGTGGTGATTGTCGAAGCTTGCGAAGAATCAGGCAGTTATGATCTGCCGCATTACATTGAGCACCTGAAAGACCGGATCGGCACACCGTCGCTGGTGGTCTGCCTGGATTCAGGCGCCGGAAACTACGATCAGCTCTGGCTGACCGTATCATTACGCGGTATGGCAGCGGGAACCTTGCGTGCTGATGTGCTGAATGAAGGGGTGCATTCCGGTTACGCTTCGGGCATTGTTCCTTCCAGTTTCAGGATTTTGCGGCAATTGATCAGTCGTCTGGAAGATGAAACCACCGGCCGCGTGCTACCCGATTACCTCTACGCGGATATCTCCGATCAGCGCATACGACAAAGCCAGCGCATGGCTGATGCGCTGGGCGACGGTGTGTTTGAGGCCTACCCTCTTTGCGAAGGCGTGCAACCCCAGGCGGATGACAACCTTGAACGGATTCTGAACCGGACCTGGCGACCCGCGCTTTCAGTCACCGGTGCGGGCGGCCTGCCTTCGCTGGAATCAGCAGGCAATGTTTTGCGCCCGTCCACTTCACTCAAGCTCTCCATGCGCCTGCCACCGACTGTGGACGGGGAACAAGCGACCATGCAAATAAAGGAAACACTCGAGGCCGACCCACCACAAAACGCCCGGGTCAGTTTCGAAGCAGATCATGCCGCCTCCGGCTGGAATGCACCGGATATTGCGCCGTGGCTGGATACCTCCCTGGAAAAAGCCTCGCAGGCAGCTTACGGGCAGAGCGTGATGTACATGGGAGAAGGTGGCACGATTCCTTTCATGGCCATGCTGGGTGAATTTTACCCGCGCGCGCAATTCATGATCACCGGCGTTCTCGGGCCCAATTCCAATGCCCACGGGCCAAACGAGTTTTTGCACATCCCCTTTGTTCGCAAACTGAACACCTGCGTAGCGCAAGTGCTCGCGGATCACTATCACCGCAAGTCATGAATAAATCAGAGGTTCCCTAACACGCCTTGGGTAGCGCCTTGTCCGAAACTGATTCAGCTGTCCAGACCATTTTTTGCTTCAGCGCCCTGGAGAAATTCCCAGGCTTCCCTGAAGTGCGTCTCCGACTCTTCGGAATCGTCTTTTAAAACCCGTTCCAGGTCTTCGATATTCTGACGTACACGCAGGCCATAAGCGTGATCATCACCCCATACTTGGTAGAGTTTTTGCAGGCCAAGTTCATCATGGCGTTTGAATGTCCGCATCACCCGGTATGCTCGTGAACTATCATAGCCGAGCAACTTGAGCGCCTCCTCACCCATGATCAGGGCGGAGCCAAATGTCTCACGGGTGATTACGTCGGCATCTGCTTCCATCATTTCATAGGCGTGTGAACGATCATATGCCCTGGCCAGAACTTTCAGATGAGGGAAAAACTGCTTCGCGCTCGTAACCATCTGCACAGCTTTCTCGCGATCATCAATGGCGATTACAAGCAAGCTCGCCTCATCTGCACCCGCAGCGCTCAGCAACTCAACGCGACTGGCGTCGCCGTAAAATACCTTGTAGCCGAAGCGGCCCGTCATTTCTATCTGACCTGCGTCGTGATCCAACAGAGTAGTTTCTATTCCATCTGCCCTGAGCAATCTCGAAACGATTTGGCCGAAGCGCCCGTAACCGGCAACGATCACCGGGTGCTCGGGCGCGTCGATTTCCTCTTCTTCAGCACTATCACTCGAGGCGCAATCGATAAACCGGGGCCGGATCAGACGATCATAGGCAATGATAATCAGCGGCGTAGCAACCATCGACAATACCACCACGACAATCAACAGGTTGGCCAGATCCTTGCTGATCACGCTGTTTTGGGTGGCGAACGAGAACAGCAGGAATGCGAATTCACCTCCCTGGGCAAGTACAAATGCGAACATCAGGTTGTCGGCCAGGCTCAGGCGAAACACACGGCCAAGAATCAGCAGGACAATCAACTTGATCACGACCAGCAGGACCAACAGCGCCATGACCAACACGGGTTCTGCGGCAATAATATTGAAATCAATACTGGCGCCGACCGCCATGAAAAATAGCCCCAGGAGCAGGCCCTTGAAGGGCTCGATATTGGACTCGAGCTCATGGCGGTACTCGCTTTCCGCCAGCACGACGCCGGCGAGGAAAGTTCCCAAAGCCGGCGACAGGCTCACGTATTCCATTAACAGTGTTATCCCGACAATCAGGGTGAGTGCCGTGGCGATGAACATTTCATGACTGCGCGTCTCCGCAATCCATCGGAAAATGGGCCGCATCAGGAAGCGCCCACCCACTATGATGCCGGCCACAATGCCCAGCACGAGCAGAGCCTGCAACCAGCCAGGCCGGTCAGGACCTGATCCATGAGTTGCCAGCTCCGCTACCTCCTGACCGAGGCCCGGCACAGCCAGGAATGGCAGCAAAGCCAGAATGGGGATTACCGCAATGTCCTGGAACAGCAGCACGGAAAATCCGCGGCGGCCGGCATCGGTTTTGATCCAGCCCTTCTCTTTCAAAGTCTGTAAGACAATGGCCGTGGACGAGAGCGAAAGGATCAGCCCGATGGCGAGCGCGCTTTGCCATTCCAGGCCGGCGGCAAAGGCAACGATTCCAATCACCAGCGTGGTGATCACCACTTGTGACCCGCCCAGGCCCAGGATCGGACCGCGCATCCTCCACAGCACCGCTGGCTCCAGTTCCAGCCCGACCAGGAACAACATCAGGACGACGCCGAATTCGGCAAAGTGCATCACATCCTGCCCTTCCTCACCCACCAGGCCTAAAACAAACGGGCCGATGATCACCCCGGCCAACAAGTAACCCAGCGCGGAACCGAGTCCGAGACGTTTGGCCAGCGGAACAGCCAGGACGGCTGCAGCGAGATAGACAATTGCCTGTGAGAAAATTCCACTGAACATGATCTTGGTGACCTCAGGTCTGGGGATTGTCTGATATTTCAGTCGGCGCAGTGCACTGACTGATGGCAGATAACGTCACTTTCTTGACGCTCGAGTTGGATAGTGGCGTGATTGATGGTGAAACGATCTGCCAAATGGTGCGCCACATCGTTAAGAAATTTATCGTCTTCCGGCAAGGGGCTCATCACCAGGTGGGCCGTCAGGGCCGTGTCCGTGGTGCTCATTGGCCAGATATGCAGGTCGTGCAAGGCGGTCACGCCAGGTAGATTATTCAGGTATTCCCTCACTGCTTCCGGGTCCACACTGCGTGGCACCGCGTCCACCGCCAGGTTGAGTGAATCGCGCAACAAGCCCCAGGTAGACAGGAATATGACAGCTGCGATGACCAGGCTGATCACCGGATCAATCCAGTTCATTCCGTAGAACAGGATCAGCGCGCCGGAGACAACGACCCCCAGGGAAACGACGGCGTCTGCAGCCATGTGGAGGAACGCTCCACGAATGTTCAGGTCATGATCTTTGCCGCTGACAAAAAACAGGGCGGTAACAGTGTTTATCACCACACCAATCGCGGCAACGATCATGATGGTCTTGCCGGCCGGTTGGGGCGGCTCCATCAAGCGGCCGACTGCCTCCCAGCCAATCGCGCCCACAGCGCCCATCAGCAACAGGCCGCTGAACAGGGATGCGATAATCGTCGCCCGGGAAAAACCGTATGTTCTGCGGGGCGAGGGCCTCTTCCTGGCCAGCGCGGCGGCACCCCAGGCCAACAGTAATCCCAGTACATCACTCAGGTTATGGCCGGCATCGGTAATTAGCGCCAATGAATCGGAAATAAAGCCGTAGTAAGCCTCAACTACGACAAAACCCACATTCAGCGCGACACCCACCGCAAAAGCCCGGTTGTAATCCGGCGGCGCGTGGTGGTGGCGATGGTTAACTTCGCGATTCAATTCCTTGTCTGCTCACTGAGCTTGATACAAACCATGGTACAGCGTCCAGGCGCCGATCAGGATAAAACCAGATCCAGCGATAATGGACATCGCCTTGACGCTGACAAATTGCGCCAGCAAAGTCCCGGCGAGCACCCCGATCGCGCTGGTCAGCACCAGCGCCGAGGCAGAACCCAGAAAAACCAGCCATTTGCTGACAGCCTTGTCAGCCGCGAACAACATGGTGACCAATTGCGTCTTGTCTGCCATTTCCGCCACGAATACACTGACGAAAACGGTTGCGAACAGTTTCCATTCCATCACTGATCCCGTAATCTGATTGAAGATTTATTGTAACCGAGCGAAATCCGCGCAGCGCACTTTTGCCGATCTCTTGATGTGAATCAGTGCGTAAACAAAGTCTTTGCGATGCAGTAGCGGAAGTTTTTCTGGAGAATGTCATGCATAGCCAAAAATCAAGAATCAAGATGTTGCTGGGCTTTCTCGCCTGCTTAGCCCTAAGCCCGGCATCGGCCAGCGCCGATCCTGTTGGCGATTTACTGGAATTCAGTCATGTGGGTGAACAGATGATGGCGTCACAAGGAAAAGGCCATGCCGATATCAAAAAGGAAATTCCAACGAAACTGACCGTAGGGCTGCCCGTTTATCCGGGAGCATTCTATACAGGTGCGATGGCAGGTGAAGGAATGTTGCCGACGATTGTCATGGCATCCGGGGATCCAATCGAAACCATCAAGTGGTTTTACGCGAATCAGGATGGGCTTTCATACGAAGATACGTTCCAGACATTCTACGTTGGCGAAAAGTATTTAATGATGCAGTCTGAAGCCGTTTTTCTACAGGACATCAGCAAAGACCCGTCTGTGAGTGTGGGTGGTCTTGTTTTCAATATGGATGGCATGAAAACGCAGATTTCCATCAGTTACATATCCAAAGCAGAAACAGAATAGAAACCTGTTGGGGTAAATGCCCGGAAATGCGTCCTTGAGGGGATAATTCAATTAAAATGCGTCGACACCATTCGGCCCATTCAAAGGCACAAAATTCACAGGAGTCGGTGCATGAGCAACGAGGCACAAATCTGGTTCAACGGTAAATTGCGGGATCATGCCGATTGCATGGTTCACGTGCAAAGTCATGCGCTGCATTATGGTTCCTCGGTATTCGAGGGTATCAGGGCCTATGACACGCCCGACGGCACCCGGATATTGCGCCTGACGGATCATCTCAAGCGGCTCAAATACTCTGCGGACGTGTACAGGATGCCCATTCCCTGGTCGGTCGATGAATTACACCAAGCTTGCCGTGACACGGTGCGCGCCAGTGGATTGCCCGCCGCCTACATCAGGCCGTTGGTGGCGCGTGGAGATTGCGGCCTCGGCGTGTTGCCAAAAGACATGAGCGTGGTAGATGTCTCCATCATCGTGACGCCCTGGGGTGCATACCTGGGCGAGGAGGGCCTGAAAAACGGTATCAAGGCCTGTATCACTTCCTGGAACCGGCTTGCCCCCAACACCATGCCACCCGGTGTAAAAGCTGGTGGTAATTACCTTTCCAGCCAGTTGATCGGCCTGGAAGCCAGGGACCGGGGATTCGATGAAGGCATCGGACTGGGCAGTGACGGCCTGCTGAGTGAGGGCGCCGGTGAAAACATCTTTGTAGTGCTGCAGGGCAGGCTGATCACACCTCCAGCGTCATCTTCAATCCTCAGCGGCATTACACGCGACAGCGTCATCAAACTCGCAGCGGAAATGGGCATCGAGACCTGTGAACAGACCATTGCGCGCGAACAGCTCTACGCTGCAGATGAAATCTTCATGACCGGCACAGCTGCGGAAGTCACTCCAGTACGCCAGGTCGACTACATTTCCATAGGAAATGGTGGTTGTGGGCAAATGACCCGACAACTCCAGGACGCCTTCTTCGGACTGTTCAATGGGAAAACCAGGGACCAGTGGGGCTGGCTGGAACCGCTCTAGTGCTGTAATCAGGGCCCCCTCTGCAGATTTAAGGACAAAGTGACAATTATTGTCAATCAGGCTGACGTAATTGGACAGTTTTCTGTCTCAATCGACTAAACGTATACCCCTCATTTTCTCTATCTTATTGTTTTGCAAATATTATATGTATATTTCTCAAATTGGCCCGATTTTTGCATTTATAGGGTTGTAGTAACTAAAGTCTGGTAGCTTTAGCGGGTAGAATCGGAACCCCGCCCCTCTTTGCCCAATCGGGGTTCCGAATCTCCCAACCTTTCCAGCAGACCTGGTTACAGGAAAGAATTCAGGAGCTATTGTCATGGATGACTCAATTCGGAACGCCCCCTCCCCACAGCCCAAAAGTACAAGTTTTATCACAATCTGTTGCAATCCAGCTTGAAGACCAGGATGCTTGGGGGACAGGCAGAAAAGATCATGCGAATAGGGGTTCTAATCAGCTGATCACCAAAGATGCCACTGTTGTAAAACGAAGGTAATACACAGAATCAGGACATCAGCAATACCATTCATACCCGGCGCAAGCCGGGTTTTTCTTGCGCTTTATATTGGTGTTACGTTTTCCGCCTGGGGACCTTTCTGGCCTTCCCCGACGGTGAACTCAACTTCCTGACCTTCTCTCAGGGTCTTACGCCCTTCCATGGCAATCGCACGGAAATGTACGAATACATCACTTTCGCCTTCACGGGCAATAAAACCATAACCTTTTTCGTCGTTAAACCATTTTACTGTGCCGACTACTGAATCAGACATCGTATTAACTCACTTTCTAAATCTAAAAAAATACACCCCGGATCGATGACCCAGACAGGTGGCCTGCTGTTTGTAAACGGGAACGGTACCTTGTAATGCGGAAGGAAAACTTTTGAACCTGTCTCACCTGATAACTCGTAACGCGTATGGCAGCCGGGATATTATAGCCGGGCTGTAATGTGCGTACCACAAAGGGCCGTGCAACCCAAGGCCAGGACGCTTGAATACAGCCTGCTGGTCAGCTTCTTGGTAATATGATGTACCCACCTGACTTTTTGTCATGCACAAGGGTCAGCATACCGCGGGATTCCATCTCCTCGAGCATTTTTCCGAAGGAGTTGAACCCATGGTAGCTCTCGTTGAAGCCGGGCTTTCTGCGTTTCAGGGCCTGCTTAACCATTGAACCCCACAATTTGTCTTCGTCCCCTCGCTCGTTGACCAGATCGTGGATGGTCTCCAGCACCTGTTCAAAAGCCTTTTCGGCACGACCTTCCGGGCCGTTCTTTTGCGTGCGCTCTTCACTTTCCTTGCGGCCGTTGGTTTTTTTCTTACGGGGCTTGCGGCGTTCTGCAATGCGTATCAGGTCATCGTAATAAATGAACTCGTCGCAATTGGCGATAAGCAGGTCGGAGGTAGAGTTCTTAACCCCAACACCGATCACTTCCTTGTTGTTCTCACGCAGCTTGGATACCAATGGAGAAAAATCTGAGTCACCGGAAATAATGACAAAGGTGTCCACGTGTGACTTGGTGTAGCACAGGTCGAGCGCATCGACGACCATCCGGATATCAGCTGAATTTTTACCCGACTGGCGGACGTGCGGGATTTCTATCAGCTCAAATGAAGCCTCGTGCATGCCCCGCTTGAAATCCTTGTAGCGCTCCCAATCACAGTATGCTTTCTTGACGACAATATTGCCTTTCACAAGAAGGCGTTCGAGAATTTCTGAGATTTCGAATCTTGCGTAGTTGGCGTCCCGGACGCCCAGCGCAATATTTTCAAAGTCACAAAAGAGGGCGAGATTCTTGGTGCCGTTGGCCATGTAGAAAAGTACCTGCGTGGATAAGTTATTCTACGTGATTCCATCCGCGGGCGCTCCTCGATTTTCCCGAAATTCAGAATTCTTTTGGAAATACAAGAGCAGGTATGGCTCAAACCGCTATGATGCGCACATGGTCATTGCAACAATTGATTCCGCACCCTACTACAAGCTCGATCCCGACACGGTTTTGCAGGCCGTAGAGTCCACCGGTTTGCTCAGTGACGGCCGCCTGCTGGCGCTGAACAGTTACGAAAACCGGGTCTACCAGGTAGGTATCGAGGATGACACCCCGATCGTGGCAAAATTTTACCGCCCTGGACGCTGGAGCAATGAGCAAATCCAGGAAGAACACGAATTCTCCCTCGAATTGGCTGAAGCAGAGATTCCGCTGATTGCCCCGACTTTGATCAACGGGCAGTCCCTTTTTCACCACAATGGTTTTCGTTTGGCCTTGTTCAGGCGCCAGGGCGGTCATGCGCCGGAACTTGAAGCCAAGGAAACCCGGCTTTGGCTGGGCCGCTTCATAGGGCGCATCCACGCCATTGGCCGTTCCCGGCCGTTCTCTTCCAGGCCCGCATTGACGCCGAAGCGCTTCGGTGAAGAGTCGGTCAAGACCATCATGGATGGCCCCTGGCTGCCGCCCCACCTTGAAAATGCGTTCGAAAGCCTGGTTAGTGACCTTTTGACCAACATCCGCAATGCCTACGAACGAGCTGGCGGCGTGAGCAATATTCGCCTGCATGGCGATTGTCATCCCGGCAACCTTTTGTGGCGGGACGGGCCATTCTTCGTCGATATGGATGACTGCCAGTCCGGTCCGGCCATCCAGGATTTGTGGATGCTGCTGTCGGGTGATTCCCGGGAAATGGAAGGCCAACTGGCGGATGTAATAGAAGGCTATAGACAGTTCTGCGATTTCGACCTGCGCGAACTGCAGCTGATCGAGGCCCTCAGAACCCTGAGAATGCTGCACCACGCGGCCTGGCTGGCCCGTCGCTGGGACAACCCTGCCTTTCCCATCGCGTTCCCGTGGTTCGACGGTCCCCGTTACTGGGAAGACCTGGTACTCAGCCTGCGCGAGCAGATGTCCGCCATGCAGGAGCCTGCTTTGGCTTTGCCTTACTGAGCTGCAGTACCAAATCAACCCTCCTGTCCGAAGCTTGTGAAGTCAGTAGTGCGGGGGAGCTTCAGATTCTGACGATGGGGTGGCAGCGGCGGCTGCATCGCCTATTTCGTTGATTTTGGCGGCCAGTTCCTGCAGGCGGAGTGTCAGCCTGGCCAGGTCATGGTCCTGGCGGGTGACAACTTCGTTGAGGGCTTCGATCAGGTCATCCTGGAACGCCAGGCGGCTTTCCAGTTCGTCGATGCGGGCTGTAAGTTCGGAATCGAGGCTGGTCATGGTACATCTCTATTCTTCTTTGGGTGGCTCCCAAAGCTCAACCCGGTTTCCGTCGGGGTCGATGAACCACCCGAACTTACCGAAATCGTGCTCCTCGCGTTCCTCCAGTACTTCGGCGCCGCCGGCCTGGACATTCTCCAATGCTGCGTCAAGGTCATCTACCACCAGGTTGATCATGTGGCCCTGGTCGGAATTTCCGAAGTACTCCGTATTGGCGGCAAATGCGCTCCATACGGTAAAGCTGGAAGCTGGCATATCCGCTGGCGCAAAACTGGTGCCGTGAGTCTTACCCCAGTTTTCTACCTGCAAACCGAGGTTTTCCGCATACCAGGCGCCCAAACGGGCCGGATCAGGAGAACGGAAGAATACTCCGCCAATCCCCAGTGCGTGGCCTTTAACCGAATCACTCATAAGACAAGCTCCTGACAAGCCATCATGTTAACCCACAGCAACAGGCACAACATGGATTTTACCTCGCGGGAGTTGAAGAACTTGTGAGCACAGCAGATGACAGGTAGTCTTCTGCTTTGAAATTTCCAGTCCTGGAGTGGCGGAATCATTGAACAAGAATGGGACCATTGCAAGCACCAAGCGGATTAGCCCGCATAATTCACCAGGGATCCGGAATTTACGGTGTAGCTGGCGAAACAGTTTGGTAAATCATTGGAGATATCATAGCCATAGCTATGATTCGAGAAGGATTTGCCGAAATGTGAAGGCAGATACACCGCAAAACCGGATAGGACAAAGTGTAACCAGTGGATTCTGGCAATATAAGCTATATACCTATGATTTACAGACATAATTCCAGAATTTGGTCCGCCCTGGTGAATTATGCGGGTTAGGTCCGGGCCAGGAATCTCCGCCTGGCTGCTGGCCGCCCTGCTCCTTTACCTTGGTGGATGCGCCAGCCTGCCAGACGATTTTGAGCAGGTTCCCAGCCAGGCCTGGCCAAATCCTGAGCAGACCATGCTGGGCGCATTTATCGCGGAAAGTGCGCCGGCGGACAAATCCCTTTCAGGTGTTGAACTGCTGGCAAACCCGGGCGAGGCATTCGGTACGCGTTTCGCCATTGCGGCATTCGCGGAAAAAACGCTCGATATGCAGTACTACCTGTGGAAAGGTGATCTGAGCGGTCCATTGTTGATGTGGCGGGCGCTTCAGGCAGCAGACCGCGATGTCCGGGTACGCTTCCTCATCGACGA
>DAOWGA010000009.1 GCA_030637665.1 Lysobacterales bacterium
GGCCCAGGAACAACAGGCCTCACTGGAACTGGATCTCAGCACACCGGGCATCATCGCCATCCGGGACCTGGAAAAACTCGAAGGTGTTGAAGAAACACAGGAAGAAGAGCAACCCTGATAAGCGGGCAAAGCCCGCATAAACCGGGATACTAGTGCAATATGCGGGCTCTATTAACGGACCTGGCTCTCCATCAGAATCAGCATCATCAGGAGTTCATTGGTGCGCATCACTGCCTGCTCATCGAAGCGCGTACCGGTCTGTGCGTTCATGATCTCGGCTGATTCAATCCGGCGCTGGATCATCTCCTGGTCGATTTCATCGTCAAACATACGCTGATAGGCATCCAGTCTGCCACCCATGTCGATGATGGCCTCGTTGGTCAGTTCAGCCAGTTCCTCCTGGAAAATGTTGTACTCCATCATGTTTCGCAGATAGACCGTTTGAGCACGGAAAGCCTGTAAACGCGCTTCGGCTTCCGGGTCGTCTCCCAGCTTGGAATATTCGATGCTGTCGGCGATAGCCGTGCGGATGATGATGGCATCCGCGGCGATCTCGTTCACGTCGATCATGCTGACCAGGATGGGATTGTTCACGGCTATCGTGCTCAAAAGGGCCTGGATTTCCGGTCTGTTTTCCTGCGCGATATGGAACAGGCGGGCGGCGCCAGCCAGCATGGTTTCCTGATCGACAATGCGGGCCAGCGGTGTGCCATAATCATCCAACTGCAGGCTAAAGTCGCCTGATTCAGCTAATTCAGCACTGTTTTCGACCGGGGGCTGGAGCATCTCCAGCAAACCGGCGTTGGTCCCGCCTGAAATCAACAGCAAAAGGCTCAATTGGCGGTAGCGCTCACCCGGGGGAAGTTTATTGATGGATTCGAAGTCAAAACCGGCCAGGGCGGTGGAAGCCGCACATGACAACAGAAAAATCGTCAACAATCCTGATTTGAGCCATTTTTTCATTTTCAGATAGCCGCTTCAGAACACCAGCAGCTGCAATTGGTTTTCGTCTCCCTTTCCGACATCCAAACCGGCCCGAAATTCCCTGACCCTGGGTTTGCCGCCCGGTTTCTCGACCCGGACCACGCCATCGGGAAGGCCCTCACGAAACGTGCCTTCGTGATAAACAGCCCCGATTTGATTCGATTTCCGGACGATCATGCCGCCTGTACCCGAAGCCATGCCAGCTTTTGCGGTGCCGAGGAATTCTATGTAGTTACCGGAATCATCCCGAACCACGCCATAGCCCCGTTCTGAAGCGAGTCCATCGCGACAGCCTCCATACCATCTCCCCTGCTGGACAATGGACGGGTGCATGAAAACGCACCTGCCATCAACATCAGCATCCAGCGAACGGACTCTTGCCTGGTAGAGTGTCAGCGTCTTGTTCCTGAATTCTGCGAAGCCAATGGCGGTGATCCGCTCCTTGGATTCCAGCCACTCCATTTGCACGGAAATCTGCCGTTCCAGCGCGGGCGCGATCAACACCATGAAATGTTCCGCCATCTCGGCGGACTCCGAGCGTGTTTCCAGAGTTGAGCTCATGGCCCACAAGGAACCCAGTACGAACACGCCGCTGAAATTTGACAATGCCGCTGCACCGACAGCGCCAGTCGCTGTTGCGCCGTATACTGCGGCAGCCATCGCCAGGGCAGCCACTGCCGTGGTGACATTCTGTCTGTGTGCCATTTTGCGCCGTTTTACCAGCAGTTGGTATTCACCCTCGATTAATTCGCGCATCTTGGAGCCATAGTCACCCGCGTAAGTGCCTTCGTAAATGCTCATGGACTGGGCCGACAGAAATTTCCGTTCTGCAGCGATCAGCGCTTCTGCAAGTTGCAGCCGGGCACGGACACTTTCACCGCCAGACTGAGCCAGGAACGCGTTTGCCAGCTCGGGATCGAATCGGGCCAGGGCATTTTGCCGCGCAAAAAAAGTGGCCTTGTCGTGGTCCACCATGTTGAGGGTTCGTTTCACACGGGTGGCGGCGCCTTGCACAAAGGCCTCGGCGAAAGGATCGAGTGCATAGTCCCCGGACAGGTCTTCCAGCAATTCGCCCCGCATCTGTATTTTCTCGACCGGGTACTCTTCAACCGCCAGTACATCCAGGCGTGAATCCCCGACCGCTTTCAATGGCAGATCCTGCCGGTCTTGCACCCTCGTATTGATAAAAGTGATGAAGTCCAATGGCCTTTGATAGTCAACAGGGGAATAATCCAGTCTGCTTCCGACTTGTTGCTGCGCCTGTTCAAAGGACTGGCTCCAGGAAGCCTGTACCAAAGGGCCGCTGGAGAGCAAAAGCCCGTTTGTCGAGGGCCTTAACCAGCGATTGCTGTGTACAACAAACAGTGGCGTAACCAGGTCCCCAAAAGTTACCGGCGGTGAATCCATCAGTTCCGATGTGTCTGGAAATGAGTAGACATTGAAATCGATGGTGACCACACTGGGAATCTGCTCTGTTGCCAGGATAGGGCGGCTGTACACACCCTTTTCCCTGTCCCAGAGAATGATATGAGGCGAGAGCAACACCGTGTCCGGCGGTAATTCCCTCTGCAACTCGCGGTACAGAGACATCACGTAGTAATTGGATTTTGCGATCACCGACTTGGCGATTCGCGTCGTGGCCTTTTTTGTCCGGTTGGCCGCAGGCACTACGCCACCGATCGCATTGATGGCAAAAGCGTGGAAATACGGTTCCTCCGCGTCGGCGTGGATGATGGCCGGGTAGCGGATCACGACCAGGGCTTCGGCTTTTGACAGGCTGTAATCAATCAACGAAACCGCCTCATCGGGCTGGTAAACCGAAGTCTTCAAACCACGGGCCGTGCCCGCACAAGCGGACAGCAGTCCGCCTGCGACTATCAAGGCCAGCCATGTATTGAAGCGGAATAAGGACCTCACCATTTCTCCTGAGCAATTGTCCCGGCCTTTCTCACCGGGGCGGGTTAATTTCAAAACTGTGAATTATTCAATATCTGAGGGGATATTGGAACCAGAGTTCCCCCTGAAGACTCAAAACCGGAGCCGCTGCAAAGCCTCCGGATCGCCTTTTCCCCTGTCGACGCCTGCCCGGAATTTTCTGACCCTCGGTTTCCTGCCCGGCTGTTCCACCAGAACCACTCCATCCGGCAGGCCCTCGCTGAAACTACCTTCATAGTAAATTGCTCCGATTTCAAGCGGAGAACGGTAAATCATGGCGCCTGTTCCCGAAGCTCGCCCGGATTCAGCAGAACCAACGTATTCTATCGTCTCCCCGTCCTGATTGATGATCAAGCCATAACCACTGTCAGATGCCAGGCTGCCGAAACAACTGCCATACCAGCGACCGGGTGTGTCCATGGCCGGGTGCCTGAACTGACATTGTGGATCGAATGAGTGCTTGATTGACCGGACGCTTCCCTGGTACAAGGCCAGCGTTTTGTTGCGAAATTCTGAGAAATCGCGAGCCGTGATTTCCTGCCTGGATTCCAGCCACTCCAGTTGGACTGAGACCTGGCGATTGATGGCCGGGGCCATCTGCAGCAGGAAGTTCTCACCAATGGTTCGGGCCTCTGCATGAGAGGCCATCGCTGAATTCATGGCCCACAGCGACGACAGCATCATGACATTGCTCATGGTCTGCGAATAGAGAAAGTTACTACTGTTGCTGCTTTTCGAGCCTACGTACATTGCACCGGCCATCGCTACTATTGCCAGCGCAGTGCTCACGTTCTGGGAGCGGGCCAACCGGCGCCGTTCCTCGAGTAAACGGTATTCAGCGGCAATCATCTGGCGTGTCTGGTCGCCAAATGTGCCTTCATAGGTGCCTTCATACACGCTGGCGGACTGCTTTGCGAGAAACTTGCGTTCGGCCTCGATCAGGGTTTCCGCCATCTGCAGCCGGGCACGGACATTTTCGCTCTGCGCACGGGCCAGGAAGGCATTCGCCAGGTCAGGATCGAACCTGGCCAGTGCCTGCTGGCGGGCAAAAAAAGTTGCCCGGTCGTGATCGACCCGGTTCAGCGCTTCCTCGATGCGCGTCGCGGCGCCTTTCACAAAATCTTCTGCAAACGGGTCGACCGAATGATCGACGGGAAGAGCGGCCACGATCTCCCCTTCCATCCTGATTTTCTCGATCGGGTATTGTTCAACCGCGATCACATCACGGCGCGCCTGGCTGACGCTCTTGAGCGGAATGGCGGGAATATGGCTGTCGCCACTCTCCAGGAAAGTGATGAAATCGAGCGGCCGCCGGTATTCCAGACCGGATTCGTCATAGCGGATGTTGAATTGTTCCTCAGCCTGGGTTTCAGCCTGGTTCCAGGCCGAATTCAACAGTGGATCGCTGGACAGCAACAAACCGTGAGTTGACGGTCTCAACCAGCGATTGGCGTGCACGACAAACAGGGGTGTAACGAGATCGCCGAAGGTCAGCGGTTCAGCATCCATTATTTTTCTTGGATTCGGATGCGAATAAACATTGAAATCGATGGTGACCACGCTGGGGATTTCCTCGGTCGCCAGCAGCGGCCTGCTGCTCAGCCTGTCCTGGTCATCGAGCACCAGCAAGTGTGGAGACAACAGGACCGAGTTGGCGGGTAGCTCCTTTTGCAACTCCCGGTAAAGCGACATTGCGTAATAATTTGATTTTGCAATGATTGACTGGGCGATATTCTCGCTATCACGACGGGTATGAATGTCAGACTGGTACTTCGCTCCAATGGTGTTCTGTTCGAAGGAACGGTAGTAGGCACGCACCGCATCTTCGCCCACGATGGCCGGATAGCGGATCACCACCATGACATCCGCCCGGGATTTGCTGCTGTCGACAACAGACAGTGTTTCATCGTACTTGAGCACGGAGGAATTCAGGCCCCTTGCGGTCCCGGCACAGCCCGACATCAGCCACACTGCTGCGAGCAATGTAATCAAGGCGAATAGGCGAATCCAGCGCCGCATTCTTTCTCCCTGCATCAAATAATATGTCTTTCCTGAACCCGGGAAACGATGCTATCGCGCTCCCGTATTATAATCCACTACACTAGACGTTCGAGTCCTGGTTCTCCTTTGATGTTGCCGTCAGATCCTCGTCACTCATGATGATATCTTTGTAGGTTGCTCCGGCCGGGATCATCGGGTAGACGTTCGCCTCCGAGTCTACGATCACATCGAGCAGGCAGGGTTCATTCGGATCAGCCAGCAGCCGTTCAAAGGCAGCTTCCAGTTGATCCGGCCTGGTCACCCGCTCGGCTTTTACCAGGTATCCCTTTGCTATCGTCAGGAAATCCGGGTAGATGTCCTGCTCACCCTTCGTCTTGACCTCCGACATCGGATCGGACAGGTCCGAGCAGGAACGGTGACCGTCATAAATCATGTCCTGCCACTGGCGCACCATGCCCAGCCACTGGTTGTTGATGACCACAATCTTCACACCAATGCCGTAGCGGTGGCAGGTGCTCAGTTCATGGATCGCCATATTCAGGCTGCCATCGCCGTCAATGTCGATCACGAGGCGTTCCGGATGAGCGACCTTGGCGCCGATCGCCGCCGGCAGGCCATATCCCATGGTGCCGAAACCGGAGCTGGACAGGAAGGAGCGGGTGCGGGCAGCGCGGTAATGTTGCATGGCCCACATCTGGTGCTGGCCCACGCCCACGCTGACGATGGCTTCGCCGTTTGTCATATCGCTGAGCAAAGCGATGGCCTTTTGCGGGCTGATCCCCTGCTTTTCCGCCACCGGGTACGGGAAGTCTGCCTTCAGTCTCCGGCAGTATTCACACCATTCACCATGCCCCCCGGGCTGCACTGCGATCAATTGCGCAAGCGACGCCCTGATCTCGGCACAGATCGGCAGGATAACGGTCTTGTTCTTGTTCAGCTCGGTTCGGTCAATGTCGATATGGATGATCTTGCCGTGCCTGATGAACTCGCTGACCATGCCGGTTACACGGTCATCGAATCGCACCCCCAGTGCGAGCACCAGGTCCGCCTCGTTTACCGCGATGTTGGCGTACCTGGCTCCGTGCATGCCGAGCACGTCCAGGCACAGCGGATGCCCGGGAGGGAAGGCGCCCAGGCCCATGATCGTCGTGGTTACCGGCACACCAAGCCTTTCGGCAAAGGCGAGTAATTCGGCTTCGGCGCCAGCTGAAACGATGCCCCCACCCACGTACAGGACGGGGCGCTCCGCCTCTGCGATCAAGCGCAGGCATTGCTGCAGCTGATCCTGGTACATTTCACCGATGGGTTCCTCGGGCATTTCGACCACCGCCGGCATGCGCGGTTCTGCATAGTTGCCATCGGGGTCTCGCGGGTAGTGTTGCTGGATGTCCTTGGGGATGTCGATCAGGACCGGCCCGGGACGGTTACCGCCGGCATGAATGAAAGCCAAGCGAACCGCCGCCGGGATACGGGCCACACGATCGACCAGGTAGGCCCGCTTGGTGATGGGCTCGACGATGGAGACAATGTCAACTTCCTGGAAAGCATTTTTCCCCAGCAACTGGGTCGGCACATTGCCGGTGATTGCGACAATCGGCGTGGAGTCGCTGTTGGCGTCGGCGATACCGGTCACCAGGTTGGTGGCGCCGGGACCCGAGGTTGCCAGGCAGACGCCCACCTTTCCGCTGGCCCGGGCGTAACCCTGTGCGGCATGAGCAGCGCCCTGTTCATGCTCGACCCGTATACAACGGATGCCGTGGTTGCGCAGGACGTCGAAGATCTCGAGGTTGGCCCCGCCGGGATAACCAAATACGACGTCTACGCCTTCCAACCGCAGGCTTTTGGCCAGGATTTCAGCGCCACGTAAGGCGCCGTCACGCTGTTCAGGTTTGATATCGGACAGAGTGCCGCCGGAAATAGTGGCGATGTCCTGGTAGGTTACATTGTCAGTCGACATATTTGGCATTCACTATCGTTCGGATAACAGATTCAGACTTGTCAGCGAGTGCTTTCCAGGTATAGTTCGGCAGCACTTCGAAAAGAGCCATATAGCGGTACGGCTTTGCGCGCCTTCAGATCAAAAGTCACGGTGACATTTTCCATCGTAGCCGCCAGTTCACCGTTGCCCCGATTGTACATTTCGTGGCGGTGAACAAATGATTTTCCTCCAAGACTGACGATTGTGCCCTTGATTATAACCAGCGCGCCCACGTGCAGTTCGCGTTTGTACTCAAGGGTGGATTTGACGTCAGCGAAACCCTCTCCCCTGTTCAGCATCTCCTCCACGTCCACACCGAATTCGCTGAAGAAATGCAGATGGGAATCATCGAACATCCCAACGTAATGCCGTGTGGTCAAGTGGCCCTGGGTATCGCAGAGCCAGGGTTGTACGATTCCGTAATAAGTTGTGATCATGGTTCCTCTCCCGTTTTGTGATCATTGGTGTTACCACGATTCTATTATTGCGGTTATCGCGATTCCCGGATTCGAGATCGCTGAGAATGAAATCCATCATTCAGCCAAATACCCGTCACACATTGTACTGCCGGTAGTGAACTAGTACTCCTTCAATGTGATGCGAGTTCATAAGCAAGCCCGAAAATGCCTTGACTCATTGAATAAAAATACTATTTAGCGTATCCTTATTAGTGCTCATAAACGCACTCTTCATAGTACTAATAGCCATGAATACTGTTACCGCCAATGACCTGAAAACCCGCGGTGTCTCCGCCGTGGAAGAACGGTTAAAAACTGCGGAAGAAGTCATCATTTCAGTAAGGGGTAAAGATAAATACGTGGTGATGAGTCTGGAAAAATACGCGCAACTGCGGGAGTTTGAACTGGATATGGCATTGAGGGAAGCCAGAGCCGATTACAAGGCTGGACGCGTGATCATCGAAAGCATTGATGAGCACATGAATCGTGTCACTGATGACGTATAAGCTGGTTTACACCGAAAGCTATATTCGGCGAGCCAGAAAGTTCCTCAAACAACACTCCGAGATTCACAAGCAATACCGGAAAACCCTTGAGCTGCTGGAACTTAACCCATACCATCCATCGCTTCGACTCCATCGTCTCAAAGGTCGTTTGATCGGCCTTTCATCCGTTTCCATCAACATCAGCTACCGGATCGCGATTGATTTGATTATCGAAGGAGATGAAATTCTACTCGTTAACATTGGAAAGCACGATCAGGTTTACTAAACGTATTTCCGCTTGAAATCGAGCAAATCCTCGAACTGCATCCGGCGGTGGCCATGGCAGCCATGGTATCGGTGCCAGATGAGCTGTTTTCCGAGGTCGGCCATGCCTGGGTACTGTGTGAGCCCGGCAACACAGCATCAGACACAGAACTACTCGCGTTTTGCCGGGACCAGTTAGCCAACTACAAGGTTCCCAAGCTCATTTTTATACGTGATGAACTACCCATGCTGCCCATCGGCAAGCTGGACCGGCAGGCGCTCAGGAAACAGTCTTTGCAACAGGCCTGAAATTACGGTAACTCACACACAAACCCATTAGAATATCCATTGGGTATTTGGAACCAGATTTCATGACAGAATTGACCACGGTGCAACTCGAAGCACCCTACCTGATCCTGATCGGTGACATCACCGATTCGACTTATGCCAAGACCGGCCTGGGCATTGTTCACTGGCGGCCTGACCTGGTAGCAGGGCAGCTGCGCTTTCCCGGCTGCAAGGTGGATATGGGCGTACCCGATTTGTCCATATCAGAAGCAGTTGATGCCGGCGTGAAAAGCCTGGTCATCGGCGTGGCGCCGGTCGGCGGCGAGGTACCGGACAGTTGGTGGGCATCCATCGAGGAAGCGGCCCGCGCAGGCCTGGACATCGTCTGCGGCCTGCATTTCAAACTGGCGGATTTTCCCGTCGTTGCAGCTGCCGCCGAAGCCTCGGGCGCGCGACTTATCGATGTGCGTAATCCGCCTGCCCACCTGCCCGTAGGCAACGGATTTAAGCGGTCAGGCAGGCGTGTGTTGATGGTGGGCACCGACTGCGCCATTGGCAAAAAATATTCTGCCCTCGCACTGGACCAGTCCATGCGGGAAACCGGCATGAACTCCACTTTCCGCGCCACCGGGCAAACAGGCATCATGCTGGCGGGCGAAGGCCTGCCCATCGATGCGGTGGTGGCCGATTTCATCTCCGGTGCCGCGGAACTGATCTCACCTGACAACGACGATGATCACTGGGACGTGATCGAAGGCCAGGGGTCGCTGTTCCATCCGGGTTATTCGGGAGTCAGCCTGGGCCTGCTGCACGGCTCACAACCCGATGCCTTTGTCGTCTGCCACGATGCCACCCGGAAGACCATCTCAGGCTGGGAGCACTATCCGTTGCCGTCAATCAAGGATTGCATCGAACAGCACATCACAATGGGCAACCGCACCAATCCGGACATCCGTTGCGTCGGCATCAGCGTGAATACCTCGACTCTGCCGCTCGAAGAACGGGAAAAGTATCTGGCGGACCTTTCTGCAGAGACCGGCCTGCCCTGCATCGATCCACTGATCGAAGGCTGCGGTGCCATCGTCGACTACATCAAGGAACAGTTTGAGGACTGAAAATATGAAAATGAGCGTACATATCGAGGAATGGGAACTGACTCAGCCATTCCGTATTTCCGGTTTCGAGTGGATCAATTCCCGCGGTGTCGTCGTGCAGCTGGCCGAGGATGGATTCATTGGCCGGGGTGAGGCTCAGGGCGTTTTCTACCTGGATGAAAACGCCGACAATCTATTCGGGCAGGTGCATGGCGTCGCCGCTGAAATCCGTAAGGGTATCTCACGCGAAGAACTGCAAGAGTTGCTTCCCGCCGGTGGCGCGCGCAACGCGATCGACTGCGCGATGTGGGACCTGGAATGCAAGAAATCCGGCAAGACCATATGGGATCTGACCGGTATCGATCCGAAACCGGTCACCACCGTGTTCACCATTGGCCTGGAAAATACACCCGAAGCAATGGCAACGAAAGCTGCTGCGGCCGCCGATGCCCCGGTCCTGAAAATCAAGCTGGACGGCCGCCAACCCTATGAAAAACTGGCGGCCATCCGGGCGGCCCGACCCGACGCCGCCCTGGTCGTCGACGCCAACCAGGGCTGGGATTTCGAATTACTGAAAGAAGTGATTCCAAAATGCGTTGGCCTGGACCTGGGCATGATCGAACAGCCACTTCCGCGTGGTGGGGACGAGAAGCTCGAAGGCTTCGAATCTCCGATCATACTGGCCGCTGATGAATCCTGTCTGCACACCGGCGAACTTGAGACCGCGGCCAGGCGCTATGACATGATCAACATCAAGCTCGACAAGACCGGTGGCCTGACCGAGGCGCTGAAGCTTGCCTATGCAGGGAGAGAAACGGGCTGCCAGTTGATGGTCGGCAACATGACCGGCACATCGCTGGGCATGGCGCCCGCCTTTGTGATCGCACAACTTTGCGACTTCGTGGATATCGATGGACCCTTGCTACTCAAATACGACCATCCAAACGGCCTGAACTACAACAAAGGTGTAGTAGACGTTTTCCACTCCAGTTTATGGGGGTAATGATCCATTCGGAAACAAGTCATGAAACGGGTGGCCCTCCTTATTTGATGGAGTCGGCGCCATCGACCGAGACAGTATTCAATGGCCGGCCTTGCCTCTATTTCGGAGGTACCTCTTATTATGGATTGCACGCCGACCACGACTTGATGGAAGCAGGCATCCGCGCCTGGCAGGAGCTGGGTCACGGCACGGCTACCAGCCGCACGGGGATGGGCACCACACCGCTTTACCTCCGGGTGGAGCAGGCAGCTGCCGCATTCTTTGCCACGGACTCGGCCGCCTATCTCGCCTCGGGTTATCTGAGCAACCTGGCCGGCCTGAAGGCCCTGCATGAAGCCGGCGAGTTCGACCTGATCTTCATCGATGAACATTCACATTTCAGCGCCTTCGACGCGGCGCTGGCCACAGGCGCACCAACCCTCACCATCGCTCACATGGCGCCCGACGACCTGGAGACCAAGCTAAAACATTCCGTCCAACCAGGCCAGAGACCGCTGATGATCAGCGACGCCCTCTTCCCCACCCTCTGGCAGATCGCACCCGTGCCTGAAATCGTGAAAGCCCTGGAACCGTACGACGGTTTATTGTGGCTCGATGAAGCACACACCATGGGTATCCTGGGCCATGATGGCAGAGGAATTTATGACCACTTCGGCCTGACCGGTGATCGTCTCTTATCAGGCGGAACTCTGGCCAAGGCTTTTGGCGGATTCGGGGGTGTTATTCCAGGGTCCGCAGACTTTATAAAACGGGTGATGGGCGGACAGGTAATGAGCGGAGCCTCAGCTGTACCACCGCCGCTGGCTGCTGCCACACTGGCTGGAATCGAAAGGGTAGCCGCGAATCCACAGTGGCGGGAGCGTCTATGGGCAAACGGACGGCTGCTCAAGAAAGGAATCAGGAGCCTGGGTTTCGAAGTCGAGGACAGTGATGTTCCAATCGCCGCATTCAGATTTGGCAACTCAGAATCCATGAAACAGGTTCACCAAGAGTTGCTGGGTCGCGGCATTGCAATCCAGCACACTCATTACGCCGGCGTTGGTGCAGAAGGTGTACTGCGCGCGGTGGTCTTCTCGACCCACACAGCAGAACAAATCCAGCGGCTGATTGATGAACTCGGGCGACTGGTCTAAGGCCCGTGAATCGATCACAATCAGGAGTACGGCATTGCCATTGTTAATTTCATCAACGA
>DAOWGA010000286.1 GCA_030637665.1 Lysobacterales bacterium
GGTCCCTCGATCACCCCTAGAAACCTCGCCGGGTGCGCGGGGCACAGGAAAACGCCTTCCTCATTGCTTTCCAATGATGCATTGAGCGCTGACCAAGCCAGGGCGCTGTGGGGATCGGCAAGATAGCCGCGGGAATACAGCGTGCTCATCGCGTCACGGGTCTGGCCGTCATCGAGCGAAGTGGAGGAAAGCAGTTGCTCCAGCCGCAGGCCGTGTCGCTCACCCAGTTCCAATACACGCGGGAAATTGTTGGGAAACGAGATGTCCATCGCGTTGGTGATGGTGGTCACTGTCGGATGGGGATCCCAGCGGCCGGATGCCATGAAGCGTGGTACCGTGTCGTTTGCATTGGTTGCAGCGATCATGCGCTTGTAGGGCAGGCCAATGGCGCGGGCGATCAAGCCTGCGGTGACGTTGCCAAAATTGCCGCTGGGAACGCTGAGCACCATGCGCCGGACATCATTCACGGCTGCCGCAGCTTCAAAGTAGTAGCAGACCTGTGCTATCAGGCGGGCGATATTGATTGAATTGGCTGAGTTCAGGCCCAGCTTGCGCTTGAGCTCCTGGTCATCAAAAGATTGCTTTACCAGCTGCTGGCAGGTATCAAAATTTCCCTCCACCGCGACGCTGTGCACATTTCCACCCAGGGTGCAGAATAGTTTCTCCTGCAGGGGGGAAATCTTGCCCTTCGGGTACAGAACAACCACATTGATGCCGGGCTGGCCGTAATAGGCATGCGCGACCGCGGCCCCGGTGTCACCGGAAGTTGCGGTGAGGATGGTCATCGGTCTGCCATGGTTGAACTCGGCCAAGCAGCGGGCCATGAACCTCGCGCCGAAATCCTTGAATGCCAGCGAAGGGCCATGGAACAGTTCCAGCGCGCGGGAACCGTCGGCCAGGAGCGGGCTCTCCAAAGGAAAATCGAAGGCTGAAGATACCATGTGCTGCATGGTTTGCTGGCTGACTTCAGTGCCTACAAGGTGCTGGAGAACGGCGACGCTGCGCGGGACAAATGCTTCCTGCAACAGGCCGTCTACATCCGGCAATGTCTCAATGGTCCGCGGGAAAAATAAACCCTGGTCCCGGCCCAGCCCACACAACACGGCCTCTTTGAAGGAGACCTGTTCCGCGGGGTGCTTGATGTTGATTAGTTGCAATGGCTGTTTTTCCTACCGGGCCTCATCAATACGGATTCCATGATCAACTATCCAACGGCCGCCACACAGTACGCAGGATGTCCCCGAATACGCCCGAAGCGGTGACCGCCGCACCGGCACCGTAGCCCCGTAATACGAGTGGGATAGGCTGGTAATAATGCGTAAACAAAACCAGTGCATTCTCGCCGTCGCGGATGGCGCCCAGCGGCTTGTGCGAAGGTACTGCTTCGATGGCAACGCGGCAGCTGTCATTTTCAATACGGCCCACGTAGCGCAATACCTTGCCTTCTGCTTCCGCCGCCGTGATCTTCGATGCGAAACTGCCGTCGAGTGCTTCAAGCGCTCCGATCAGCTCAGCGCGGTCGACATGGCCCACCTGCTCCATCGGCACGACGGGCTCGACGACGATATCATCCAGCTCCAGCTGCATGCCAACCTCGCGGGCAATGATCAGCAATTTTCTGGCCACGTCCATGCCGGAAAGGTCGTCTCTGGGGTCCGGTTCGGTGAAACCCAGTTGCATGGCCTCCGCGACCGCTTTCGACAACGGCATGCCATCTTCCAGCAAGCCAAAAATCATCGACAGGGAACCGGACAGGATACCCTCAAAGGTTTCCAGTTCGTCACCGGAGCGGATTAGCGACTGCATGGTGTCGATGACAGGCAGCCCGGCGCCTACATTCGTCTCGTAGAGGAATTTACGGAAGTTCCTGGCTGCCGTGTCGCGGATGTCGCGATAGTATGCGAAATCCTGGGTGTTGGCCTTCTTGTTCGCCACAACCAGGTTGAAACCGTTGCTCAGTAAGCGTACATATTCCCCGGCCAGACCCTCGTCGGTGGTGCAGTCGATGATGGTGGGATTAAGCAGGCCGAGCTTTTTGCGGATATCAATCACGTCTTCCAGCGTCCATGGCTGGCCCTTTTCCTCCAGGTCCTGCCGCCAGCCCGCCAGATCAAGGACATCGTCAGAAACCAGCAGCTTTTCGCTGTTGGCGATGGCCCGCACGCGCAGATCCATGTGGTGTTCGATCAGGCTGTCGGCCTGGCGCTGAAACTGCTCCAGCAACTCTCCGCCCACATTGCCGCAACCGAGCAGGATGACATCTATGTGCGTGGAATGGCTAAAAAAGGCCGTGTGGCATGCACGTGTCGCCGGCTGAGCGTCTTCACCTTTGACCACCACGGCAATGGCGCACTCCGTGGAGCCCTGCGCAATCACCTCCACGTTGACCCCGGCCGAGGAAATGGCGGTCAGAAAACGTGCGGCAATGCCCCGATAGTGCTTCATGCCCTCACCGACCAGCGAAACCACTGCACGGTCGGTTTGCACCGCAATTTCCTCGATCAGGCCATGCAGCCGCTCAAAATGGAACTCCTCGTTAAGCGCCTTGCGGGCTTTTGTCTCATCCGCCCGGCGTACACACAGGGTAATGCTGTACTCCGACGAAGATTGCACGATCAACAGGATCGAGATGGACTCGCTGGCCAGCGCCTCCATAACGCGACGAGCGATACCCACGCGGCCCCGCAGGCCGCCACCCTGCAGCGTGATCGAGGCCACGTCATGCAGGTGCGAGATGCCGCGTACCACATGGGTCCGCCTGGCCTCGCTGTGTACCAGCGTACCCGGTTTGGACGGGTCATAGGTATTGCGGACTTCGCAGGGAATGTTGTTGGCCGCCAGCGGGGTCAAGGCCTTGGCGGAGATTACCTTGGCGCCGAAGTAAGTAAGCTCCATGGCCTCGTCGTAGCTGACTTCGTCCAGGCAGCGGGCGTTGCTCACAATGCGCGGGTCGGCGGTGAAGAAACCATCCACATCTTTCCAGATCTGGCACAAGCCGGCTCCCGCGGCGGCGGCGATGGCGGCGGCTGAATAGTCCGTTCCATTGCGCCCCAGCAACTGGATCTCACCGCTTGCGTTGCGGCCATAAAACCCGGGCAACACCATGATCTGGGTGTCGTCTTCCAGTCGTTTCTTCAGCAGTGGGGCGGCGGCCTCGATATCGACCAGTGAATCCAGCCAGTCCTCGTTGGCCAATGGCAATACGTCGGTATCCGACCACTGCGCCCGAAATCCCCGGTGTTGCAGCAGATCCACCATCAAGCGGCTGCTGAATCCCTCGCCACTGGCCAGGATTCTTGCCCTGGTTTTGTCAGGGCACTGACCGAGCAGACGAATACCTTCTACACGACGGGTCAGGGTGGATTGCTGCTCACTCAAAAAATCACTGGACAGCGGTGTTGCCACGCCCTGTTTTGCCAGTTCATCAATGATGACCCGCTCGCTCGCAAGCGCCTCATACAGGTGTTCAGCGCCATTGCCGCCTTCCACTGCGGTATCAATGGCTGCCAGCAGGAGATCCGTGACGCCCTTGACGGCTGAAAGTACTACGATAACGCGGTTCTCGTCCGTGTACCGTGTAATCACCGAAACACTGGCATCGAAACCACTCAGATCAGCCAGCGAGGTGCCGCCGAATTTCTGAACCAATAGTTTTTTCCTGTCACTCATTCCCGAACCCCACTCAATAGGCATCCTGGTGAACGCTGCGCATGGCCCGCCCCGAAGGATCGTTCATTTCCTGCAGCGCCTTGTCCCACAATACCGCTTCGGGTGTGCTGCAGGCCACAGTGGGGCCGCCGGGAACAGTTTGCGCGGCCGAAGCCAGCGGGAAATGCTGTTCGAAAAGACTTCTGAAGTAATAGCCTTCCTTGGATGCCGGCGTGTTGAAGGGAAAACGCCCGCCGGCACGCGCCATTTCCGCATCACTGACGTGTTCCTCGGCGTGGTCCTTGACCGCATCGATCCAGCCGTAACCCACGCCATCGGAAAACTGCTCCTTCTGGCGCCAGGCGATTGCATCCGGCAGCAGATAGCTGAAAGCCTCACGCAGGATCTGTTTTTCCATGCGGCCCTGAGTGATCATCTTGTCGGCCGGGTTGATGCTCATCGCCACATCCAGAAATTCCTTGTCCAGGAACGGCACGCGCGCCTCCACGCCCCAGGCCGACATGGCCTTGTTGGCGCGCAGGCAGTCATAGCTGTGCAGGCGTGAGAGTTTGCGCACGGTTTCCTCGTGGAAAGCTTGCGCGTCCGGCGCCTTGTGAAAATACAGATAGCCGCCAAATATCTCGTCAGCACCTTCGCCCGATAACACCATTTTGATACCCATCGCGCGAATTTTGCGCGCCATCAGGTACATCGGTGTCGCCGCGCGAATGGATGTGACGTCATAGGTTTCGAGGTGATGAATGACCTCTTCCAGGGCGTCCAGGCCTTCCTGGATGGTGAAAGTGAAGCCGTGGTGCACCGTGCCAATGTGATCAGCGGCCTTTTGCGCAGCCACCAGGTCCGGTGAACCCTCCAACCCTACGGCAAAAGAATGCAGGCGCGGCCACCAGGCGGGACTTTCTTCGTGGTCTTCGACCCGCATCGTGGCATGCCTGGCCGCCAGCGCAGCGGTGATTGAGGAGTCCAGGCCGCCTGAAAGCAACACACCGTACGGCACATCGGTCATCAGGTGGCTGACCACGGCATTTTCAAGCGCATCATGGAGGGCGTGCCGATCCGTTACGGCATTTTTGACAGTGTCGAACTCCATCCACTCCCGCCGGTACCATTTCTGCGGCTCTTCCTGCCCGCTGCACCAGTAATGCCCGGGCGGGAATTCATGGACCTGGTTACACACATCCATCAAGGCTTTCATTTCCGAGGCCACAAGCAGCTGGCCGTGCTCGTCATGCCCGTAATAAAGCGGAATGATACCGATCGGGTCACGCGCCATCATCCAGAAATCCTTGTCTTCATCGTACAGGCAGAAGGCAAACATGCCGCTCAGCTCTTCCAGGAAATCCGTTCCGTGCTCGAGATATAGCGGGAGAATGACCTCACAATCCGATTCGGTACGAAACGCGTAACGCCCGGCAAAGGTCTCCCTGATGGGTTGATGGTTATAAATCTCACCATTCACAGCCAGCGCCTGACGGCCGCTTTCACTCAGAATAGGCTGGGCGCCAGTATTAATGTCAACAATGGCCAGCCGCTCATGCGCCAGCACGGCATTGTCAACGGCGTAAATACCGCTCCAGTCGGGCCCGCGGGGACGCAAAAGACGCGATTGCCGCAGAGCCATTTTTCGGACAGACTTCAGGTCCTGGCGTATTTGCAATACACCGAATATCGAGCACATTAATGTTCTCTCTCACGAATCCAGGTTGTTGTCAGCGCCTGCTTTTATTATTGCGCCCATTCATCACTCCGGCCAGCACTCTCCAACAGGAAAAAGCACAGACCCGAACGAGTAATATTAAGGGCTAAGTGTCTGTGAGCCAAGCACTTTCACCAAGAAATTAATCATTGGTGATATATCCGCTGAAGACGCAGAAGACGCAGAAATTTTCTGACCAGTGATTTCGTTGGACGGCTTTTCTGCGATGTTACGGTTTACCCGTGCAGGTTGGCCTGGTGGGTCACTGCTGAGCCTGAGCGCAGTGTTCCTGGTCCATCTTCGTTACCAGTGCCTGAAAATAGTAAAGAGCCACCCTGATTCTGCGTCTTCTGCGTCCTCAGCGGATAATAGACAGAGTGTCCACAGCGTGGGTGCTGAAAACTACTTCATGCCCTGCTGTAGTTTGGCCAGGGCTTCGCTACCGGGGTTTAGCTGCTCGAAATCCAGGTCCTTGAGGGGGGTGGTGACGGTACGGGACTGGATGTGCAGGTCCGGTACGTTCTGATCGATAAACAGCAGGCCGGTGATGATTTCGCCGCGGCCGCGGTGATTTTCGAGGTAAGCAAGCGCATTATTGCGACGCGTGGGGTCATAGTCCGGGTCGAGCTTTTTCAGCAGGATGGTCGAACCATCGTGCAGCCGCACGGGATGGGTGTCACCTGTGTAATAGCTGGCCTTGATCTCGGACCGGGGTGGAATCAGGTCGGCCTCGGTGGCCAGCTTCTTGTGCTCGCGCAAATAAGCGTAGCTCTTGGTCGATCCCACGTGGTCGTTGAAGGTCACGCAGGGCGAAATGACGTCGAGCACTGCGCAGCCGGGGTGCGCGATGGCCGCTTTGATCAACGGCACCAGCTGCTCGCGGTCACCGGAAAAACTGCGGCCAACGAAACTCGCGCCCATGGATATGGCGGTCGCGCAGGTATTGATATTCTGCATTTGGTTCACTGCGCCTTTTTTGGCCGTGCTTCCAGCATCGGCCGAAGCAGAGAACTGGCCCTTGGTCAGGCCGTACACACCATTGTTTTCGATCAGGTAAAGCATGTTCACGTTGCGGCGGATCACATGGCCGAACTGGCCGAAACCGATGGACAGCGAGTCACCGTCGCCCGATACGCCGATGCCGATGAGGTCGCGGTTGGCCGCCAGTGCGCCGGTGGCCACCGAGGGCATGCGCCCATGCACCGAATTGAAGCCATGCGCGCCATGCACGAAATAGGCCGGTGTTTTGGAAGAGCAGCCGATGCCGGACATCTTGATCAAAGTTTCCGGCGCGATGGACATCTCCCACAGGGCCTGTACCAGGGCCGCGGTGATGGAATCATGTCCACAGCCGGCACAGAGCGTGGACATGCTGCCCTCATAGTCACGCAGCGACAAGCCAATTTTGTTCAGTTTCTGGCCGGGCAGGTCAATTTTTGGCTTGGCGAGAAATGTCATGCGGCAACCTCCGAATCCTGGTGCGTAATGACGCCGGTCACCACGCATTCGCTGGGAATTGGCATACCGTTGTAATGCAGGATGGACACCAGTCGGTCGGCGATGTCGTTGTACTCCAGCATCAGCAGGGATTTCATTTGTGCGTCGCGATTTTGCTCCACAACGAAAACGGTATCGTGCTCTTGCAGGAAGTTCTCCACTTCCCGGGTGAATGGAAAAGCCCTGATTCTGAGGTAATCCAAATAGATGCCCTGCTCCGCCAGACGATCGCGGGCTTCGATCACTGCGCCATCCGAACTGCCATAGGCAACAATACCCAAACGGGTGGGCCGCTCAGCCTTGCTGAGCACCGCGTCCGGCACCAGTAACTTGGCCGTTTCCCACTTCACCAGCAGGCGGTCTATCACGTCCTGGTACGCGTCCGAATCCTCGGTATAGGCGCCATAGCGGTTATGGCCGGAACCACGCGCGAAATAAGCGCCCTTGGGATCCTCACCCGGCAATGTACGGTAAGTAATGCCGTCACCGTCGACATCCAGGTAACGAATGAAGCGCTCCATCGTGGCCAGTTCTTCCGGGCCCAGCATCTTGCCGCGGTCCGGGCGGTAGCTGTCGTCCCAGGTCAGTTCCGGGATCATCCAGTCGTTCATGCCGATATCCAGGTCGGACAGCATGAATACGGGTGTCTGCAGACGCTCTGCCAGGTCGAAGATAGTCACAGCCATTTCGAAGCATTCGTGCGGATTGGCCGGGAACAGGATCGGATGCCGCGTATCGCCGTGCGAAGCGTAAGCGCAGAGCATCACATCACTTTGCTGGGTGCGCGTCGGCATGCCCGTGGAAGGGCCCACACGCTGAACATTGATGAATACGGACGGAATTTCGGCGTAGTAGGCGAAGCCGATAAATTCGCTCATCAGCGAAATTCCCGGGCCCGAAGTGGGCGTGAACGCGCGTGCGCCGACCCAGTTGGCCCCCACCACCATGCCGGCGGCCGCCAGTTCGTCCTCCGCCTGAATGATGCAAAACAGTTTGTCGCCGGTTTCCGGGTCAGTGCGGAATACTTCACAATACTTCGTGAAACTGTCCATCACCGAGGTAGAGGGTGTAATCGGATACCAGGCGCCCACGGTGGCGCCGGCGTAGACACAACCCAGACCAATGGCCTCGTTGCCGTTGATCAGGATGTTCCCGCTGTTATCGCCCATGGTTTCGGCGCGCACCGGCAGTGGGCAGGTGAAATTTTCGGCTGCATAATCATAGCCCAGCATGATGGCCTCGAGGTTGCTCTCCACCAGTTTGGGCTTGCTGGCGAAGGTTTCTTCCAGCAGGCTGCGCATGCCGTCAAGGTCGATATCGAGCAGCGCGGTCAGCACCCCCACGTAGGCCACGTTCTTCATCAGGATACGGGTGCGTGCTGTTTTAAAGATTTCGTTGCAAAGCCTGGCAAGAGGCACGCCCAGCACGGTGATATCAAGGCGGTGCAAGGCGGTCTCACGCGGCCAGGTGGAATCGTAAATCAGAAAACCACCCGGGTTAACTTCTTCCAGGTCTTTCTGATAGGTCTGGGCGTTCATCGCCACCATCACATCCACCTGACCGGAGCGCGACATATAGCAAGCGTGGTTGGCGCGAATCTCGTACCAGGTCGGCAAGCCCTGAATATTGGACGGGAACAGGTTCTTGCCGGTCACCGGAACGCCCATACGAAACAGGGCCTTCATCAGCAGGCCATTGGCGCTGGCCGAGCCAGTGCCGTTGACCGTGGCAATTTTCAGGACAAAGTCGTTTATCCGGCTTTGCGTTGCTGGCATGGGCGCTCACCA
>DAOWGA010000327.1 GCA_030637665.1 Lysobacterales bacterium
CCCGGCCTGAATTCGGGCCGGTGGGCCAGACATTCGATAGCGGGCAAGAGGTGGTGACTGAAATCAACGACCGGGAAATCGAGGTCGTGGGCCTGTTCCAGATGGGAACGTCTTTTGGCATTGACGGCACTGTCATTACCAGTGATGACAACTGGCTGCGGCTTTTTCCGAATCGCCCCAGAAATGAAATCCAATTAGGCTTAATCAGGCTCCACGATGGATCCGATACTGCAAGGATCCGGGACGAACTGGCTGAATACCTGCCGGATGACGTCCTGGTCATGACCAAGCAACAATTCATCCAGCGTGAAAGAGACTATTGGAACGGCGCCACGCCAATCGGTTATATCTTCGCTTTCGGCGCCATCATGGGCTTCGTGGTAGGCGCCATCATTGTCTACCAGATCCTGTTTGCCGACGTTTCCGAGCATCTCAACGAATACGCAACACTCAGGGCGATGGGTTACAAGAACCGTTTTATTTCCGGCATCGTGTTGCAACAGGCAGCCATACTCGCCGTCCTCGGTTACCTTCCAGGAGTTGCCATTGTTTACTGGTTGTATGGCAAGGCGGCCGCAGCCACCAGCCTGCCCTTGTACATTACCCAGGAACGGGCGATCACGGTATTCCTGATGACATTGACCATGTGCGCCATTTCCGCCCTGCTGGCGGTTCGTAAGGTACGCCGACTCGACCCGGCGGATGTATTCTGATGAGCCTGCAGACCCCGATCAGCGTCAGCGGCTTGAATCACTCTTTCGGCAAGGGGGATCTGCGCAAACAGATCCTGTTCGATGTCTCGACCGAAATCCAGGCGGGCGAAATCGTTATCGTCACCGGGCCCTCCGGTTCGGGCAAGACAACGATGTTGACGCTGGTGGGAGCATTGCGATCCGCGCAGGAGGGCAGCGTAAGAATCCTGGGCGAGGAACTACACAAAGCCAGGCCGCGAACCCTGGAGAAAGTACGTAAACAGATCGGTTTTATTTTCCAGCAACACAATCTTCTCGGCGCCCTGAGCGCGATCCAGAATGTGGAACTTGGAATCCGCGCCAGCGGCAAGTACGGAGCTAAACAATTGGGCGAGCGGGCGCGGGAGATGCTGGTGGCCGTGGGCCTGGAAGACCGACTTCACCACAAGCCGGAACAATTGTCCGGCGGCCAGCGTCAGCGCGTAGCGATCGCCAGGGCACTTGCTGCTGAACCGGCCATGTTGCTGGCTGATGAACCGACGGCTTCGCTGGACAAGAAATCCGGCCGGGAAGTGGTCGACCGCATGAAAAGCCTGGCCAATGAGAGGGGAACCACGATTCTGCTGGTGACGCACGACAACCGGATACTCGACATTGCCGACCGGATCATTCACCTGGAGGACGGCCGGCTTTCGACATTTACCGATGCCGTCATTGCCAACAACCGGCACATGATGGAAATGCTGGCTGACAACCGGCAAAAGCAGACCATGCACGAAGTGGTGGAGGACATGGACGAGGCGCAGTTCAAGGAACTGCTGCTTGAAATCACCGACGAATCGCAATCATTCCTGCAGGCCACGGCCCTGGCCAATGATCTTGCTTTCCGCAGCATGCTCGAGCAGGGTCTGTTCGCATTCACGCGTAAGCTGCGGCAGTTGTTGAATGCAGAGCGTTCTTCCCTGTTCCTGGTCAAACACGAACATGGACACCTGGAACTGAAGGTCGCCGAAAACCTGGATGATTTAGGTTCAATACGCATTCCGATTGGTAAAGGCATTGCCGGCGCCGTGGCGCAAACTGGCCAGGCCATCCGAATCGACGACGCCTATGCGGACTCCCGCTTCAATCCGGAGGTGGACCGGCAAACAGGCTACAGGACCCGATCCATTATCAGCCTGCCAATCATGAACCAGGCCGGTGAGGTTTTCGCTGTTGCCCAGTTGCTCAATCGCAAGGACGGACAACCGTTCGATGCCGGTGATGAACAGAAATTCACTCAGTTTATCGAATCCATCGGGATCATTTTCGAGACGCTTGAGGGCCTCAGTGCCGATAAGGGCCCGGCGGGCGAATGAAAGCACTGGCTTCCATGGATGACCGGATTCGGGGCACAGTCGAAACCTATTTCGGTATTCGTAGTGAAGAAGCCGAGCCTCTGCTGCATGAACTCGAAACCATCCATCTGTCCGGGGGAGACTGGCTGATCCGCCAGGGTGATGAGGGCGATGCCCTGTACCTGCTGGTCCAGGGGCGCTTGCAGGCAGTGGTGAAAAGCCAGGGCGCCGGGGACGAAGCAGAACCAAAATTCCTGGGTGAAATCGTTCCGGGTGACAGCGTCGGTGAAGTCAGCCTGCTGACCGGCCAGTCGCGTAGCGCCAGCATCCAGGCCATCCGCGACAGCATTCTGGTAAAAATTGATCGCGCCTCCTTTGAAAGGCTTGCCAGCCAGCATCCGGCGCTGCTTATGCGGCTCGCCGGCAACGTTGCCTCTGTATTACACAAGAGCACGACAGGTGCACCCACTGCAGCCAGAAATCTGAGCACCATCGCTCTGCTGCCGCTGGATGATACGCCCAGGACCAGGGATTTCTGCCGCGACCTGGAACTGGAGCTGAAATCCCATGGGTCCGTGCTGATCCTTGCCGCTGAAAACCTGGGAAATAAAGGCGCACCGGTGGAACGGCTGGCTGCAGACGAGCAGGTGCCGGATGCGCTCAGACTGTGGCTGAGTGACCAGGAGAGCAGAAATTCCTTCGTCCTTTTCCAGTGCCCGCCAGCCAACACACCCTGGTCCCGCTTTGCCAGGCGGCAATCAGACCTGGTCCTGTTCATTGCAGACGCATCGCTCAGCCCGTCGCCGCGTCAATGGGAGCAGGAAATGGCCGGAGCGTGCAGCACCGCTGCCGCACGCCGGATGCTGGTCCTCCTGCAGGCACCATCTTCCATGGTTATCGGCAACACCACCGCCTGGCAGGATGCGCGGCAACATGATTTTCACATCCATGTCCGGGAAGACCGGCCGGATGACATCAGCCGCGTGGCGAGGATTATTTCGGGCAAGGCCATTGGACTGGTACTGGCCGCCGGAGCTGCCCGTGGTTTTGCTCACATTGGTGTCTACGGAGCACTGAAGGAAGCAGGTATCGCAATCGACTGGGTGGGCGGCACCAGCATAGGCGCGATCATGGGTTCCTGCATGGCTGCTGACTGGTCTTACGAGAAATCATGTGACATCGCCAGGAAGGCATTTGTAGCCGGCAAACCGTTCAGTGACTTCACGATTCCGTTAATGTCACTGGCTCGCGGCCGACGCATGGAACGCTTGCTGGAACAATACCTGGACTTCCGGATCGAGGACCTTCCGATCCCGTTTTTCTGTGTCTCTTGCAACCTGGATAACGGAACTCTGAACCTGCATGAGCGCGGTTACCTGCCCGATGCGCTGCGCGCCTCGGCTGCAATGACGGGAATTATTCCGCCTGCCGTGATTGACCGGCGTTTGATTGTTGACGGTTCTGTCATCAACAGCATGCCGATCGACATCATGCAGCAAAAACCGGTAGCTTCCATCATCGCGGTGAATGTGGCATCCCAGAAAGAGTACCGGGTCGACTATGAATCCCTGCCTTCACCCTGGGCGGTCCTGCGTGGGCGTTACCTGCCGTTCACGCAAAAATACCGCGTGCCGGCCCTGTCGACCGTCATGCTCAAGGCCACGGAACTGGGCACCATCGCCCACGTGAATGAGATGGGCAAGCAGGCCGATCTGCTGCTCAACCCACCCGTCAGAAAATTCGGCATGACCGAGGTCAAAGCCTTCGATCAGATCGTAGAAACAGGCTATGCCTATGCAAAAGAGCAATTGGCGGCCTGGATGGATCAGCGACGAGGCTAAATCGAATTCTTCTTGCTTGAAACACCAATGGCAGAACCCGCAATCATGGCAAATACAGCCATCGTCCACACGATCACTGCACCGGTCGGCAGGTCCACAAGGGCAGATATCATAATGCCCCCCAGGTAAGAAAACACTCCGATTGAGTAACCAGCGATCAGTCGTGGAGTTCCATGCATCCGCCGTGTTGCCAGGGCTGGTA
>DAOWGA010000307.1 GCA_030637665.1 Lysobacterales bacterium
CTGCGCGGGCACGAAAACGCCAGGCTCAATCCATTAGGCGACGCTCATCACGAACCGTTGGCCGATCTCGATCTTGCTTACCACGATCTCAACGAGTCTGACCTGGAACGGGAATTTGACAGCGGTTCGCTGGTCGCGCCCGACCGCATGAAACTGCGCGAGATCATCGAGCTGTGTGAAAGCGTCTATTGCGGCAGTATCGGCGTCGAATACCTGCATATCTCGGACACTAAAAAACGCGAATGGCTGCAGCAGCGCCTGGAGGGCTCGAAAGGCATCCATGCAGTAAACGACGAAGAACGCCTGCGCATACTGCAGATGCTGACCGCAGCCGAAGGCCTGGAAAAATACCTGCATACGCGCTACGTGGGCCAAAAACGTTTTTCACTGGAAGGTGGAGACAGCCTCATCCCGCTGCTGCATGAAGCCATGTTGCACGCAGGTGCGCAAGGCGTGGAGGAAGTGGTGATCGGCATGGCGCACCGGGGCCGTTTGAACGTGCTGGTCAACATCCTCGGCAAATCGCCCGCGATGCTGTTTGAGGAGTTCGAAGGCAACCGCAAAGACCTCAATCCCTTACGCTCAGGCGACGTCAAATACCACATGGGTTTTGCTTCGGACATCCAGACACCAGGCGGCCCGGTGCACATGGCCCTGGCGTTCAACCCCTCGCACCTTGAAATCGTCGACCCGGTGGTCGTCGGTTCGGTCCGCGCGCGCCAGATTCGCCGCAAAGACTACGCACACAACCAGGTCATGCCCATCCTGATCCACGGAGACGCCTCATTTTCCGGTCAGGGAGTGATCATGGAGCTGTTCCAGATGTCGGAGACGCGAGGCTTTGCGGTCGGTGGAACCCTGCATATCGTGCTAAACAACCAGGTGGGCTTTACTACCAGCAACCCGGACGATATGCGCTCTACCCTGTACTGCACCACGGTCGCAAAAATGGTGCATGCGCCCATTTTCCATGTCAATGGCGACGACCCTGAAGCCGTGCACCACGTGATGAAAATTGCCAGTGACTTCAGGTTGCGTTTCAAACGCGACGTGGTCATCGACCTGGTCTGCTATCGCCGCCACGGGCACAACGAGGCGGACGAACCTGCAGTCACTCAACCGCTGATGTACAAGAAGATCCGCGGCATGAAAACGCCCCGGCGCAAGTACGCGGACCAATTGATCCAGCGCGGCCAGATCGACGAAAAAATTGCCCAGGCGATGATGGACGACTACCGCGAGCACCTGGATCGGGGCGAACAGGTGGCGAATGTTGAAACCGAGCCACGCAGCAACGAATTCGCTGCAAAATGGCATGATTTCGACCACGCCGATGGACCCTGTGATGTCGATACACGGATCCCGGTGGAGAAAATTCGCAGCTTGTCCAATCAGCTAACCTCTCTGCCGGATGGATTCCAGCTGCACCCCCGGGTCAAGCGCATCATAGAAGACCGCAAGAAAATGGCGCTTGGAGAAATCCCACTTGATTGGGGTTTTGCAGAAACCATGGCCTACGCCACGCTGGTTGACCAGGACACCAGGCTGAGGCTGGTTGGCCAGGACGCGGGACGGGGTACTTTCTTTCACCGCCATGCAGTGCTGCACAACCAGGTCGATGGGAGCACCATCACGCCACTTGCCGGTATCAGCCCTGAGCTGGAAGTCGTTGTTATCGACTCCCTGCTTTCCGAAGAAGCGGTATTGGGTTTCGAATATGGCTACGCGACAGCAGCACCACAAACCCTGGTGCTGTGGGAAGCCCAGTTCGGCGATTTTGCCAACGGCGCCCAGGTCGTCATCGACCAGTTCATTGCCTCCGGAGAAGCCAAGTGGGTGCGGCTGTGCGGCCTGACCATGCTTCTGCCCCATGGCTATGAAGGCCAGGGCCCCGAGCATTCCAGCGCGCGGCTGGAACGATACCTGCAGCTGTGCGCCAATCACAACATCCAGGTATGTGTACCATCCACGCCGGGCCAGATGTTCCACCTGCTGCGGCGGCAGGTGTTCCAACCCATACGCAAACCGTTGATCGTCATGACGCCCAAGAGCCTGCTGCGCAGCAAGGCGGCGACCTCCACGCTGGAAGTCCTTTGCGATGGTAAATTCCAGCAGGTCATTGGAGACCGGGGGCCGGGTGACGCCGATGAAATAAAACGCGTGATCTTTTGCTCGGGTAAGATCTACTATGACCTGGCTGCAATGCGGGATGCGGAAAATATCCGCGAGGTCGCCGTCATGCGCGCCGAGCAGCTATACCCATTCCCCGAAGCGGACTTGAGAGGATTTGTCAACGAGTTCCCCAACGCCACCGAGGTCGTGTGGTGCCAGGAAGAGCCGCAAAACCAGGGCGCGTGGTACCAGATTCGACACCATTTACAAGCCTGCATCACTGAGCAGCATGAACTGAAATACGTCGGACGCCCTCATTCAGCGTCGCCTGCTGTGGGTTACTACACAGTTCATCTCGAAGAACAACAGAAACTGGTCCGCGAGGCCATTCTGCCTGAAACGCCTGGCGACGATCAGGCCCAGGCAAACAACGAATTCAGTAATGGAAATGAATTATGACCATCGAAGTAAAAGTACCTGTACTGCCTGAGTCCGTCGAGGACGCGATCATCGCTACCTGGCACAAACAGCCGGGAGATACCGTGCATCGCGACGACAAGCTGGTAGACCTCGAAACCGATAAAGTAGTGCTCGAGGTGCCTGCTCCCGTCGATGGCACTCTGAAAGAAATCAAGTCGGCTGAGGGCGACACGGTGCTCAGCGATGAGTTGCTCGCCATCATCGAGGAAGGCGCCGTCGAACCTGCTGCAGAACCTGTTGCGGAGGCCAAAGCGGAAGCTCAAGCCGCCACACCAGCCACGGCCGGACAGAAGACTCCTGCACCGGAATCGTCAAAACTCAGTCCCGCTGCAAGACGGGTGGCGGAAGAGGAAAAAGTAGACCCCGGCAGTGTTCCCGGTACCGGCCGCGGCGGCCGTGTTACCAAGGGCGACGTGATCAATTTCCTGAAAGGTGGCGGTTCACGGCAGGAAGAACGGGTGAAAATGACCCGGCTGCGCAGCCGCATCGCGGAGCGCATGAAAGACGCCCAGAACACGGCGGCCATTCTGACCTCATTCAACGAAGTGGATCTGAAAGCCGTGATGGATCTGCGCAGGAAATACAAAGAACAGTTTATCGGGCAACACGGCATCAAGCTGGGCCTGATGTCCTTCTTTGTCAAGGCCTGCTGCGACGCCTTACGCAAACACCCGGTGGTCAATGCTTCCATCGACGGCGATGAAATCGTCTATCACAATTACCAGGACATCGGCATCGCGGTTTCCACCGATCGCGGCCTGATGGTGCCCGTCATCCGCAACGCGGAAAACATGGGCCTGGCGGAAATCGAACTGGCCATTGCACATTTTGCCCACAAGGCCCGCGATGGATCGATTGCACTCGAAGATCTGCAGGGCGGCACTTTTTCCATCACTAACGGCGGGGTGTTTGGCTCGCTGGTCTCGACTCCACTGCTGAATCCGCCACAAAGCGCCATTCTTGGCATGCATACGATCAAGGAACGCCCGGTTGTCGTTGACGGTGAAATCGTGGCGCGCCCGATGATGTTTCTTGCGATCAGCTATGACCACCGCATCATCGACGGTAAGGACGCAGTCCAGTTTCTCGTCGCAGTAAAAGAAACACTGGAAGACCCCACAAGACTATTGCTCGGGTTGTGATCCCGAAAAAGGAAAAGACATGGCAGAAAAATTTGACCTAATCGTAATCGGCGGCGGCCCGGGAGGCTACGTCGCAGCTATCAGGGCGGCCCAACTGGGCTTCAAGACCGCCTGCGTCGACATGTTCACCGGCAAGGACGGCAAGCCCGCACCCGGAGGCACATGTCTGAATGTTGGCTGTATTCCCTCGAAGGCATTGCTGGATTCCAGCAAGCACTACCACCACCTGCAGCACGACTACGGCGCCCACGGCATCAGCATGAAGGATACCGCCATCGATGTCGCTACGATGATCGCCCGCAAGGACGGCATCGTGAAAAAACTGACCGGGGGAGTGACCCAGCTGTTCAAAGGCAACAAGATTGCGTACTACCACGGCAAGGGCAGGCTCATGGCCGGAAGGCAGGTGCAAGTCACGCTTTCCGACGGAGGTGAGATACAACAACTGGAAGCCGACAACGTCATTCTGGCTTCGGGCTCAGTACCCATCCAAATCCCAAATGTCGAGTTCGATGGGAAGTACATCGTGGACAACGTGGGCGCCCTTGATTTCGATTCAGTGCCCGCGACACTTGGAGTGATCGGTGCGGGTGTCATCGGCCTGGAACTGGGTTCGGTATGGAATCGCCTGGGTTCCGAAGTCACCCTGTTGGAGGCACTGCCCGATTTCCTGCCAATCGCAGACAGGGATGTCAGCAAACAGGCTGCACGCGAATTCAAGAAACAGGGGCTGGATATCCGGCTCGGCACCCTGGTCAAGAGCGCTGCAGTAAAGAAAAACAAGGTGATCGTCAACCTGGAAGACAAAAACGGTGAAAGCCAGTTGACCTTCGACCGCCTGCTGGTCTGCGTAGGCCGCAAGGCCTACACCGAGGGCCTGCTGGATGAAGATTCCGGCGTGCAACTGACGGCGAACGGGCAGATCCAGGTTGATGATCAGTCCAGGACCACGGCTCCAGGTGTCTGGGCCATCGGGGACTGCGTGCGGGGCCCAATGCTGGCTCACAAGGCCTCAGAAGAAGGCATCGCCGTTGCCGAACTGATCGCCGGCAAGCCAGCCCATATCCATTTTGACACCGTGCCCTGGGTGGTCTATACGGAACCGGAAATCGCCTGGGTCGGCAAAACCGAACAGGAACTCAAGGATGCTGGCGTCGACTACAAGACGGGGTCTTTTCCCTTTGCAGCCAACGGCAGGGCCCTGGCAGGCGGAAACCCGGCCGGGCTGGTCAAAATGCTGGCGGACGCCGAAACCGACGAAATACTGGGTGTGCATATTCTCGGCGCCAATGCCTCGGAGTTGATCTCGGAATGCGTGGTTGCAATGGAATTCCAGGGTTCCAGCGAAGACCTGGCCCGAATCGTCCACGCCCACCCCACCCTGTCCGAGGCCGTGCACGAAGCCGCCCTCCACGTAGACAAACGGGCCATTCATCGAGGTAACTGATGCGCAGGTTTCACAGATAATCCGAGTTCTGCTACAGCGAGGAAATTCACAACATGGGCAGTATTCCTGCAACTTTCCGGGCTTTCCGTATCCACAGCGATTCCAGAGGGCATCGTTCCGGTATCGAAGACATCTCGCTTGATGACCTGGCCGAGGGCGATGTGTCGATACGTGTTGGCTGGTCCAGCATCAACTACAAGGATGCGCTTGCAGCCACCGCCAAGGGTAAAATTCTGAGGCGCTACCCAATGGCAGGCGGCATTGATGTGGCGGGTACCGTCGTGCACTCCGCATGCGATCGGTTTCAGGTGGGTGATGAAGTTCTGGCCAATGGCAGCGGACTGTCCGAGACACGCGATGGGGGTTACTCGGAATACCTGAAGCTGAACAGTGAATTTATCGTGCCGCTGCCGCCGGGACTAAGCCAACGCGAAGCCATGGGGCTGGGTACGGCGGGTTTCACGGCGGCGCTGTCCCTGTACCGCATGGAAGTGAACGGACAAAAGCCCGAGGACGGCCCCATCGTGGTGACCGGCGCCACTGGCGGTGTCGGCACCGTTGCGATTGACCTTCTGACTGCCATGGGTTACGAAGTGCATGCAATCACCGGCAAAGTGGCAGAATTCGATTGGCTGGAGCACCTGGGCGCACGCCAGTGTATTTCGCGCCACGACCTGCACTGGGGCCAAAAACCCCTGGAGAAGGCAAGCTGGGCCGGCTGTATCGACAGTGTAGGCGGTGACATGCTTGCAGGTATCAGCCGCGTGATCAATTTGTGGGGCAATATCGCCTGCTGTGGAATGGCCGGCGGCCAGGGCTTGAACACGACAGTTTTTCCGATGATTCTGCGTGGTGTGAGCCTGCTGGGCATCAGTTCCACCAACTGCCCCATCAGCACGCGCAAACTGCTTTGGGACCGGCTGGCCAATGAATGGAAACCCCCACACCTGGCTGAAATCATCAAGCAAGAAGTAGATCTGGATGGTATGGAACCGGTTTTTGAGAACATGCTGAGCGCTAAATCCGTGGGTAGAACGGTAGTGAAATTACACAATGCGACAGAATGAACTTCACAAATATCATCAATTTACGGCATAATAGAGATCTACCGGTTTAAAATTGGGAGTTTTAGGGGGCAAATGTCCAAAATACTGATTGTTGATGACTCGCCTGCGCAGCTTTACAACCTGCGAAAAATCGTCGAAGAAGGCGGTCACCAAACCGTGACGGCTGATTCCGGCGAAGCAGCTATTGAACTCGCTGTCGACGAACACCCTGAATTGATCCTGATGGATATCGTAATGCCCGGCATGAGTGGCTACCAGGCGACCCGCAAGCTCAGCCGCAACGAATCAACCCGGCACATCCCCGTGATTTTCGTATCCAAGAAAGACGGTGAAGCTGATCGTGCATGGGGTCTGCGCCAGGGCGCAACGGAATACGTTACCAAGCCGGTTAACGCCAGGACTCTGCTGGACGCCATTTCTGAAGCTACGGCAGCCTGAAAAAGCAGCTGTTCACTGGAACGTACGCATGACCATCCGGACTGGTGACAGAATTCCCGATTCTACTTTTACCGTCATGCTCGAGAATGGACCGGCGCCATTGACGTCCGCCGAATTATTCGGCGGCAAGAAAGTGGTGCTGTTTTCTGTGCCGGGCGCCTTTACTCCCACTTGCTCAGCCAGGCATCTTCCCGGTTTCGTGGATCTTGCAGATGAAATTTTTGGCAAGGGCGTGGACACCATTGCGTGCATGGCTGTGAACGATGTATTTGTGATGAACGCCTGGGGCAAGAGTGCCAATGCAGACAAAATCAAGATGATCGCGGATGGCAACGGTAGTTTCGCGCGGGCAATCGGGTTGGAACTGGATGCTTCGGGGTTTGGCATGGGCCAGCGCTCCCAGCGATTCGCACTGCTTGCCGAGGACGGCGTGGTCACCCAGCTGTTTATCGAAGGACCGGGCGAATTCATTGTCAGCAGCGCTGAACACGTTCTCTCTTCGCTATAACAGTTTTCGATTCAGGAATCCTCATGTCGCAAGAATTGCCTCATCATTATTTGGTCAATGCAGACGCCTCATCCGAAGGAACGGTGAGTGTGAACAGTGAAGGCCTGCAGTCGCTCCCAACCACTTCTCCACCGCAATTTGGCGGCCCGGACGGATACTGGTCGCCGGAAACCCTTTTGATCGCGTCGATAGCAAATTGCTACATTCTTACCTTTCGGGCCGTGGCGCGCGCCTCCCGATTCGAATGGCACTCCCTGAGTTGCTCAGTCGATGGCATACTGGACCGCGCAGATCGTAAACTCCGTTTCACGGAATATCACGTAAAAGCGATCTTGCACGTGCCCCCGGGCTGCAACGAGGAAAAAGCCAGGAAACTGCTCGATAAGGCAAATTCAGGCTGCCTGATCACCAACTCGCTGAATGGCACTGAATACGTTGACGTAAAGGTAATCGTCATCGATTGAGGTCCACGTCAGCTACACAAAAGGCCACGAATGCAATGAACCAGATGCCCCTCTACCTGGCTTGCGCCACGTTGCTCTGCGCTTGCAGCCAGGAAGCGCAGAATCCGGAAACTCCATCTAAAGCTGAATTGCCACCCGTTGCGATAAACGCAGAGGTGGAGATTTCAAGAGCAAAATCGGCTATCGGCATCTTCGCAGCCGCCTTGCAGACCGAGCTCAAAAAGGCCATGCAGGAAGGCGGCCCGACCAGGGCCATCAGCGTCTGCAATACCGAGGCGATTCCGATTACCCAAAGCGTGGCTTCCGAACAGGGCTTGGAACTCAGCCGGGTCAGTCTCAGGAACCGTAATCCTGCCAACGCACCAAACGATTGGCAGAAACCGGTCCTGGAGTCATTCGAAAGGCGCAAAGCCGCCGGTGAAGATCCGGCTGCTCTCAGCTGGTTTGAAGTCGCGGAAGTTAATGGTCAACATCAATTCCGTTTTATGAAAGCCATCCCGACTGCTCCGCTTTGCCTGCAATGCCACGGCAGCGCCATTGCCCCCGAGATCAGCGCCCGGCTGGATGAACTTTACCCACAGGACAAGGCAACGGGATTTGAAGCCGGTGACATTCGCGGGGCCTTTGTGGTAATTCAATAAGCTTCCTGGCGTTAGTCTTGCTGGCCCTCTTCCTCTTCTTCATGCTCCATCTCGATCCGGGCCAGGCCGACCAGTTTCTCTTCCTGACGCAGGCGGATCAATGTGACTCCCTGGGTATTACGGCTCAGGGTGGAGATTTCTCCGGCCCGCGTGCGCACCAGTGTTCCACCATCGGAAATGAGCATGATGTCGTCTTCGCTATTCACATGGATGGCAGAGATCAGGGCGCCGTTACGTTTTGAAGTCTGGATGCCGATCACGCCCTGGCCTCCACGGCCCTGGCGCGGATAGTCTTTCGGCACGGTGCGCTTGCCGTAGCCATTCTCGGTAACAGTAAGAATATCTCCGTCACCCATTACCAGCATTGACACCACGTGCTGTTTCTCCTGCAGTCGAATACCGATCACGCCACGAGCCACGCGACCCATGGAGCGGACATCGCTCTCGGAGAAACGAATGCATTTGCCCGAACTTGAAAACAGCATGATGTCCTGTTGACCATCGGTCAGGCGGGCATTGACCAGTTCATCATTCTCAGGCAGGTCGATGGCCCAGATTCCGTTCGCCCGTGGCCGCGAGTATTCGGACAGAGGTGTCTTTTTCACGATACCACTGCGTGTTGCAAAGAACACGTACAAGTCGTCGGGAAATTCCCGTACCGGCAGAACGGCATTGACCCGCTCATCTTTTTCCAGGGGC
>DAOWGA010000092.1 GCA_030637665.1 Lysobacterales bacterium
CGTAACTGGCATGAGCATCAGTTTCCTGATTATTATCATCGCCCTGCAGCTTATGTTGAGCACGCCATACGGCCTGAACCTGTTTCCGGTGCGTGGCTGGCAGGTAGTCGGCCCGGCATCCTACCTGGCCTACGTGACCGTTCCGACACTGGCGCTGGTCCTGGTGACGCTGGGCTACAACACCAAGTTCTACCGCGCCGTTTTTATCGAGGAGTCCGGCAAGGATCATATTCGCACTGCGCGCGCTTTCGGCGCCTCAGCGGCCAGTCTGATGTGGCGGCATGTTCTCAAGAACAGCATGGTGCCGATCATCACCCGTATCATGTTTTCAATACCGCTGGTGGTCATTTCCGGAAGCCTGCTGATCGAAAGCTATTTCGGCATTCCCGGTATCGGCAAGATTACTTTCGATGCCATCACCAGCGGGGATCAGCCCGTTCTGAAAGCGGTTGTCGGCCTGACCGCAGTATTGTTCGTATTAATACAAATTCTGACGGATTTCCTTTACCGTATCGTGGACCCGAGGATCACTTGATGATTGCGCCGTCCGCAGGGACCATCATTGCGACACGCCGCGGCTCAATCGCCGGCGACAGGGCGGCATCCAGCCGGGTCTGGTCCAGTCTGCGCCGGGACCGGGCCGGCTTATTTGGCCTGGCGATTGTCGGACTGTTCTTCCTCGTGGCCGTCGGTGTCTGGCTTGGCTGGCTGGGCCAGGGCTGGTCTGCCGCGGATGGCGGGCGCTGGGAATCAGCCGGGCCGGATCACTGGCTCGGCACCAATGTCCTGGGTCAGGATATCTTCCAGCGTGCTGTTTACAGTGTCCGCACTGCTTTTGAAATCGGCCTGCTTGTCGCCCTGTTGTCGACGCTGCTGGGCGCCCTGCTGGGCGGACTGTCAGGTTGGTACAGCCACAGCTGGGTAGACGACTCCATACTCTGGCTCAAGGGCGTGCTGGACTCCATCCCCTTTTACCTGTTCGTTGCGGCGGTCGCTTTTGCCCTGCAGGGCTGGCCCTGGGCCATGCACCTGGCGATGATTGCAACTTTCTGGACCACCACCGGGCGGCTTGTCCGGGGCGAGGTCATGCGACTCAAGTCGCGTGAATTCGTGCTGTCGGCGCGCGCCATCGGTCTGCCCGTTCACTTGATCCTGCTCCGTCATATTCTTCCGAATACGCTGCACATCCTGCTGGTGCAGGCGACCATAGCCTTTGTTGCAGCCATTAAAACGGAAGTGATTCTGAGTTTCCTCGGCCTCGGTGTTCAGGATGGTGTCAGCTGGGGCCTGATGCTGGCAGAGAGCACACAGGAGGTGTTGGCCGGCCATTTCAACAATTTCCTCGCTGCCTCGCTCATGCTGTTTTTGTTATTGCTCGGATTTAACCTGCTCGCTGACGCAATGCAGGACGCCTTTGACCCCAGGCAGAATGCCTTGTGAGCGACACAGTCCTTTCAGTCAGCAGGCTCAGCGTCTCATTCGGCGTGAAATCAGCTGCAACCAAGACCGTGGCAAAGGTCGTGGATGGCATCAGTTTTGAATTGAACGCCGGGGAGGTATTAGGCCTGGTCGGCGAATCCGGTTGCGGCAAATCAATCACCGCGGCTGCCCTGATGGGCCTGCTGCCTTCCCCACCCGCCTTGATGGTTGCAGAACATATACTGCTGGGGGACAAAGACCTCTCAGCGCTGGATGAATCCGGCCTGCGCCAGGTGCGGGGCAGTGAAATATCCATGATATTCCAGGAACCTCTTACTGCCCTGGACCCGGTATTCAAAATCGGCAGCCAACTGTCGGCCGTGATCCGGCGGCATCAAGGCAAAGACCGGAAAAATGCTTTTACCACGGCCGTCGAAATGCTCGGGCGTGTCGGAATCGCAGATGCCGCCCGCATCATGAAAAGCTATCCGCACCAGTTGTCCGGTGGCATGAGGCAGCGTGTGATGATTGCGATGGCCATGGCCTGCCGCCCCAGGGTACTACTTGCCGATGAGCCTACTACAGCGCTGGACGTCACTACCCAGGCACAGGTACTTGCCCGGCTGGCCGATCTCGGGCGCGACTCGGATACCGCCATCCTGCTGATCACGCACGACCTAGGTGTGGTCGCCCAGGCCTGTGACCGTGCGCTGGTTATGTACTGCGGCAGGATTGTCGAACAAGCACCGGTGGCGGAGCTGTTTGCCAATCCCGCACACCCTTACACAGCGGGCTTACTGGCCGCGGTTCCCCATGTAAGCCGGGAAGGCGTGCGGCCGGTCTGCGCGATCCCGGGATCTGTGCCCCATCCGGCCGCGCTGCCGGCAGGATGTCACTTCGCGGATCGCTGCGACCGTGCTGACAATCAATGTCGAGCCCATGTACCCCGCCTGCAAAGCCTGGAAGAATCAGAAATTGCGCAGCCACACCGCCATGCCTGTTTCCACCCCTTGCCGAAGGCGGCCATGTGAGCAATTCATGACAGCGCCTACCCCCCCATTGCTCAGCATTCGCGACCTGCTGGTGCAATACCCCGCCGCCGCCAGCGGCAAGCGTACCCTGGCCGCTGTAAACGAAGTCAGCTTCGACATTCAGCCCGGCAGCATATTCGGTCTGGTTGGCGAGTCGGGTTCCGGCAAGACCAGCCTCGCCCATGCGATCGTGCAATTGGTCCGGCCGGCTGCAGGGAAGATTCTGTTTCACGGCGATAACCTGGTCACGATGAAGGAGAAAGAATTGCGCAGCGCGCGCAGAAACATCCAGTTGGTATTCCAGGATCCCCTGGTTTCACTCAGCCCGCGCCGGAGTATCCTGCAAAGCCTGCTCGAACCTTTGAATCATTTCCGGATTGGCGCCTCCGGCCAGCGCCGTTCCCGGGCCATGAACGCGCTGGAAACCGTCGGCCTGGACCAGGGTGTACAACATCGCTATCCGCATGAACTTTCGGGTGGGCAAAGGCAGCGCGCTGCTCTGGCCCGGGCCCTCATTACCGAACCCGAACTGATCATTGCTGACGAAGCGGTCTCTTCCCTCGATGTCTCGGTCCAGGCCAGGATCCTGGAGTTGATTCTGCATCTGCGTGAGAAAACCGGTGTCGCATTCCTGTTCATCTCACACGACCTGGCAGTGATCCAGCAACTGGCGGATGTAGTCGCTGTGATGTACCTTGGGAAAATGCTTGAGATCGCACCGGCCGGCACGCTTTTCCGCGACGCGGCGCACCCTTACACCCGGGCGCTGCTCGATGCTGTCCCCGCGCCCGACCCCGGGCATGACAAGCCGCTTGTGCTCAGCGGCGAGCCGCCCTCCCCCTTGACTCCACCATCAGGCTGCGTGTTTCATACACGTTGTCCCGCAGTAATGAAACAGTGTGAGAAAATTCAACCTGCTGAGAAGCACATTATTGAACCGGAAAGTTCGCCCAGCGCCCATCTTGTAAGGTGTCACTTATGGAATTCCTGAAAGACAGATCGATCATTCTAATGCTACTGGTGATTGTGGCCTGCACCGCATGCGGGCCAAGCATAATTCGTGGAAGGCCGCCGTTTATCAGCATCGCAAGCTTGACGCTGGAAGGTGACCAGCTATCCGCCGACTTCAATATCAGCAACCCGAACGGGGAACCGATGGATATCGACGGCATAGAAATCCGGGTCCAGGTTGAAGATGCCGTTTTGACCCGCTACAACAGTGATTTCAAGTTAAAGATCGGCGCCAACAGCACCGAAGAGATCCTGGTCGAACAGCTTCCGGATGAATTCACGCAGGAGTTGCTCACATCCCTGGAAAGCGGCGAAGTCTCCAGCCTGCCATTTCACCTGGAAGGCAAGGTAAGCACGCTGGCGGACGGTACCCTCCAGTTCAGGAACAAGGGATACCTTTATCCTGTACCGGGTAAGCCGGGGCGGTTTCGTTCAGCGACCACACATTCCAGCAGAATTCACGGAGACGATCCATTCCGCGAGATTGACGATAAACAATAGGCCAGGCAGGCTGATTGCTCAACCGAGGAAAAAAAATGCCCATGGAAATTACTTTCGAACTGAGCGATTCTGATCTCGAGTACTTCTGGAAAGTCATGGTATCTGCCCGGGAAAAGGCTTCCGGCCTGGATGAAGCGACCATTATCGACAATGCCCGCAAGCTGCTGTCCGAAGTCTGGAACTCGGATACATCCGACTTCATCCGCGATTGCATGAGCCACCTTGAAACCATAATCGGTATGACAGTCGACAAGGGTTGGGGCCTCGAAGACGAAGACCGGAAGCGGGTCATCCAGGCCCTGGCCTATTTCTCCGAAGCGAAAGACTTGATTCCTGACGACATCCCGGGCCTGGGCTTCATCGACGACGCCGTCATGATTGAAATGGTATCCGCGGAACTCAAGCACGAAATCCAGGCCTACCGGGACTTCTGCGTCTTCCGGGCTTCCGAAACCAGTCGCCTGGGTGACGAGGCCCAGGATCTTGAACGCTCAGACTGGCTGGAGGAGCGCCGCAAACAGCTTCACTCCCGCATGCGCCGCCGCCGCCACAAAAAAGGCGACAGCGAGGGCAGAAGCAGCTCACCTTTCTCCCTTTTCTAAACAGGGCATGCAGGGAACGGGACATTACAGGATTCTGGTTGCGATCGAGACTGATGCCGGAAGGCCGGGCCGTGGCCTTCCCCGGCACCGTCCTATACGATGAATCAAGCCGTTGCCTGACGCCGGATTGAACAATCCACTGGTCTTTATTGAGCGTTCACCGATTCATGGGCGCGGCCTGTTTGCAACCACGGACCTGGCAACAGGCGCGATGATCGGAATATATGAAGGCCCGGTCGTTAAAGAAGACGGGATGTATGTGCTGTGGGTGGAAGATACACCGGGAGGGAAATGGACCGGTTACGATGGGCGCAATGAATTGCGGTTCATGAATCACTCTGACCAGCCCAATGCCGAACTGGACGGTCTGGATTGCTATGCGCTCACGGATATTCAGGCCGGAACCGAAATCACCATTGACTACGGCTGGAATGATGCTTGATTAATGCATCTTTGACCACATTTGTGCATTATGACCTGATCAAACCCTTTTCACGGGGCCACTGGATAATGGAAACAGACTATGGATTTGAGTGATGCTGTAAAAAGCAAGATCGAAAACTACCTGCAGGGCAACAAGGTTGTGTTGTTCATGAAAGGCAATCCGCAACAACCCATGTGTGGATTCTCATCGAAGACCGTGGCGGCACTGGATAGCGTATTGCCCGATTATGCTTCGGTGAATGTACTGGATGATCCTGAAATCCGGGAAGGCATCAAGGTTTATGGCAACTGGCCGACCATACCGCAACTTTATATAGACGGCGAGCTGGTCGGCGGCTGCGATATCGTCCTGAATATGCTCAACAGCGGCGAATTGCACGAGTGCCTGGGGCTGGAAGCGCCGGACCGGACACCACCGGAACTGACCGTCACCACGGAAGCGGCGGCCAAAATTCTCGAGTCCATGCAGGGGCACGAGGGCGTTGCCCTGCACTTCCAGATCGACGCGAGCTGGGATACTCAGTTCAACCTGGCGCCTCCGCAGGGTAATGAAATTACCACCCAATCCAACGGTATCGGCATCCTGATGGACCTGGCAACTGCCCAGCGTGCCCGCGGCGCGGTCATCGACTGGGTGTCAACAATGCAAGGAGAAGGGCTTGCCATAGACCTGCCCCTGGCTCCACCGCCGGTGAAGCAAATGACGGTGCAGGAACTGGCGCAAAAAATGGAGAGCGGTGAAATCACCCTGGTCGACATCCGTGGCGATGACGAGAGAGTCCACGCAACTATCGAGGGTTCGGTGGTGTTGACCCGGGAGATGATGGAAAAACTGGAGAATATGTCCAAGGACTCCGAGATCGCATTCCTGTGCCATCACGGCAACTCCAGCCAGGGAGCTGCGGAGTACTTCCGCAAACAGGGTTTCACGAAAATCAGTAACGTAGCCGGTGGTATCAAGGCCTGGTCGCTGGAGATCGATTCCTCAATCCCAGTCTACTAGCCTACATGTTGAATTCGGCGATGGCGGGGGCGTGGTCGGAAGGTCTTTCCTGGCGACGTGGGTCGATGTCCACGTAGCTCGCGCTACAGCAGCTTGCCATGGCCTCGGAAGCCAGCACCAGATCGATGCGCAGCCCCAGCTTGCGGCGAAACATATTCATGCGATAGTCCCACCAGCTCCAGGTGCGTTCTTCCTGCTCGAACAGGCGGAACGTATCGGTGAGCCCCAGCTTGAGGATGCCTTCCAGCGCATTGCGTTCAGGCGCACTGCACAGTATTTTTTCATGCCAGCCTTCAGGGTCGTACACATCGCGATCGTCCGGCGCGATATTGAAGTCGCCGAGTACAATCACATTCTTGTGTTGCTCCAGTTCCGTCGCCAGCCAGGCCGTTACCCTCTCCAGCCAGTGCAGCTTGTACTCAAATTTGTCTGATCCTACCTCGCTGCCGTTGACCACGTAGAGATTCACGATGCGGACATCATCTACGGTTGCGGCCAGGATCCGCCGCTGCGGATCATC
>DAOWGA010000311.1 GCA_030637665.1 Lysobacterales bacterium
CAAGAAGAAACGCTCGGGTGAACTCCTGGGCCTGAACCCGGATCTGGACCGTTACCGCGTAATGTACGGCCCCTATGCCAGCGACGACAGAACCCTGGCGATGCAGACCCGCTCCATAATCCAGATGCTCGTAGCGATGTCAGGTTTTATCGATATTCCGCCTGAAAAAAGCTCACAGGCAGCCGGGGGATATAACTTTCCGCAGGGAGTTACCAGGCCATTCCACGTCAGGTCAGGACCGAAGCGGCCAGAAGAAAGTTTTGCGCAAATCAAATACCAGGGCTACTGGTACTGGATAGAGAACTACGACCTGGAATCCAAGCGGGTTTTCACCCTGATGCTGTTTCTGACCACCCTGACCAACTATGCCGGGAGCCAAAATGCCCCTGTTTTGACCATTCCCACGAATTGAAGCAGCAAATATTTTCTCCAGCTTCAACTATGCTTAAGGCAGGAGATTTCGTGGGAGACAGAATATGAAGACCGGAACCCTTCTGGCCATCATTGTGTTCATCGTCGTGGCTCTGGCGCATTTGTACCGGCTGGTCACCGGTGCTGAATTACTACTCAACGGAGAAATCGTGCCGCAATGGATCAGTGTTCCGGGTGTACTACTGCCCGGTCTGATCGCCTGGCTGCTTTGGAAAGAGTCGAAGTAAATATTTTGCTCCTCACTGGTGCCGCAATGTACATTGCTCGGCAATGAGGAAATTCCTGCGAGAACTCAAACGCCGCAAGGTGTATACCATTGCCGTTGCCTACGTGGTTGCAGCCTGGGTTTTATTGCAGGCAGCGGCAACTGTTCTGCCGATTTACGACACACCCGACTGGATTTTGAAAGCATTTACCACCCTGCTCTTTCTTGGCTTCCCGGTCGCGCTCATACTCGCCTGGGCTTACGATCTCTCGCCCCAGGGTATAGTGAGAACTGCATCACTTGATGATCATGAATCGGGCAGTCCGGTATCAGATCCCGGGGCACTGACGGGGCCAACGGAAACCCCGGATAATTCCATCTCGCTTCCCAGCGGCCCTTCCATTGCGGTTTTATCCTTCAGAAATTTAAGCGGAGACGCTGACCAGGATCTGTTCGCCCAGGCCCTGTGCGGCGACATCATCACCGGCCTTACACAATCCACCCACCTGTTCGTCCTGACAGCGGGAGCAGCGGCCAGCCTCGAGGAAAGCGGCCAGGACACCATCGAGATTGGAAAGAAGCTGGGGGTCAGCTACCTTTTACAGGGCTCGGTGCAAAAATCCGGTGAGACCTTGCGGGTCTCAGCGCAGTTGCTGGATGCTGCCAATGGTATGCAGCTCTGGTCGCAGAACTACGACCGGCAACTGAGCGCCGAAAGCCTGTTTGCGGTGCAGGACGACATCCGGGAACAGATCGTGGCCACTTTAAGCGATCTCCACGGTGTCATCTATTCCACGCAGTCAGAGAAAAACATACACCGCCCCACCAGCAGCCTCAACGCCTATGAATGCCTGTCCGTGGCGCTTGCCTACGACAAGTACCTCAGCGAGGAAAATCATCTTAAAGCCAGGGAAAGCCTGGAAAGAGCAATCGAACTCGATCCGGAATTTGATGAGGCCTGGTCGCACCTGTCCTGGATTTACACCGATGAATTGGTATGGGAGTTCAACCCGCTGCCAAATTCTATGGAACGCGCACTCGATGCCGCCCAGCACGCCATCAGGCTTGCGCCCAAAAACTACCACAGCCACTGGCTGCTGTCCCGGGTGTACTATTTCATGCAGGATCAGGAGCGTTTCCTGACATCGTCAAAAAGGGCCCTGGAACTGAATTCGAGCGATGGCACCACGCTTGGGCTTATCGGCATGTACACGGCTTTTTCGGGTGAATGGGACCGCGGAATAGAAATGATGAGCAAGGCCAAGCTCCTCAATCCCAGTTACCCAGACTATTATCACGTCGTCTTCGGAACAGCAGAATTTTCCAGAGGAAATTACCAAGGTGCTTTGCAGGAACTGCAAAAGGCGACCATCGTGGATTGGCATATGCTGGAAATTTTCCTGACTGCTTCGTACGCCATGCTGGAAAGAAAGGAAGAGGCTGCAGAGCACCTGGAAAAAGCTCATCAACTGCTGGAAGATCTTGGCGTTGAACGGGCGCGTAAGTTTTTGAGCAAGACTTTTCCGTTCGTGCCGGAATATGTCGATACAGTGATAAAAGGCCTGGAAAAAGCCGGCCTGCAGTAGAGCCGACACTATCAAATACTCGCCTACTGCTTTGCCCCTTGCAGGTAGTCAACCACCAGGTGGCTGAACGCCCGAACACCGAGCTCCATGCTGGGTTCGTACATGTCAAATAACGGTGAGTGGTTGCTGGGTATGGTCTGCGGATCCACGCCCGGCTCGCCGTTGCCGAGGAACAGGTAAAGCCCCGCTGTCTGGTTGGCAAAATAGGAAAAGTCTTCCGCCACAGTCTGGGGTTGAACAGAAACCACCCCCCCTTCTCCTGCTACGCGCTGCAGCGTCGGCATCATTCTTTCGGTCAGGCCGGGATCATTGACCGTCTCAGGGTAGCCATATTTCAATTCGAATTCGATGCTCGCGCCGGCACTTTCCGCGATCATTCTCGCCGTACGTTCGATTCGCATGTGAATCTGTTCTCGCATTGCGGCGTCGAAAGTTCGAATCGTGCCTTCCATTTCCACACTGTCCGGAATCACGTTGTTGCGCACGCCGCCGGAAATACGCCCCACGGTCACGATGGATGGGGCCTGGGTGACGTCGACCTGCCGGCTGGTGATGGTTTGCAGGCCGAGTACGATCTGGGAGGCAACCACGATCGGATCAATGCCATTCCAGGGACGAGCACCGTGAGTTTGCTTGCCATTGACCACCAGTTTGAAGCTGTCAACGGCCGCCAGCATGGGACCAGCGCGCACAGCTATTTTACCGTGGGGCTGGTTGAAGCCGACGTGTAGCCCAAAAACAGCCTCGGGTTTGCGCTGTGCAAAAAGCCCCTCTTTCAACATCAATTCAGCACCACCTTCTTCACCCGCGGGCGCGCCTTCCTCGGCGGGCTGGAAGATCAGCATCACGGAGCCCGGCAGTTCTTCTTTCACAGAGTTCAGCACCTGGGCCGCGCCCAAAACCATTGCCATGTGGCTGTCATGCCCGCAGGCGTGCATCACGCCTACTTCCTGACCGTTGTATTCGCCACGTGCTTTGGATGTGAAAGCCAATCCGGTTTCTTCGCTCACCGGCAGGCCATCCATGTCGGCCCTGATGGCGACCAGTGGTCCCGGCTTGCCGCCCTCGATAATGGCTACAACACCGGTATGTGCGATGCCTGTTTGCGGCTCCAGGCCCATTTCGGTGAGGATCTCGGCCACACGCGCCGAGGTGTTGAATTCGCGATTGCTGAGCTCAGGATTTTCATGGAACCAGCGCCGCCATTCGACCACCTGTGGCTGGGTTTCCGATGCCAACAAGTCCAGCTGTTGCGGTGAGATCTGAGCCTGTGCAGAAAAAGGCAGCAGAATCAGCAGGCAGAGTGTTGTCCTGAGCATGTGTTTTCCTCGCTTGCTGTAGGAGGCCGCCATGCGGGCGAAAAATCTATCGGCCGCATGGCGGCCTCCTACAATATTATTTAACGATTGCGCGTCCGGACGGCCATCTGGGATCAGATCCCGCCGTTACCTCCTCCTTCTCCATGTTCCACATCACGCCATGCATATTGCCCCAGGGGCGTTCCCGCACCTCGACTTCGTGACCCATGGCTTCGAGTGCAGCGATATCCTCTGCGCTGAAGGTATTGGACTCTGCGCTGATCTTGTCCGGCACGTATTGATGATGAAAGCGGGGCAGCGAGACCCAGGATTCCGGTTCATTGCCCTGCATGAAATCCAGAATTCCGAGCAACACCATGGTGATGATACGACTGCCCCCCGGCGTGCCGATCGCGGCCCGCCTGTCCTTGCCCATCATGAATGTCGGGCTCATGCTGGACAGCGGCCGTTTGAAAGGCTGGATCTCGTTGGCGACAAAGCCGATCAGACCATAGGCATTGGGCTCCCCTTGCTTGGCCGAGAAATCGTCCATCTGGTTGTTCACCAGGAATCCGGTTCCCGGCGGCATGAAGCCCGAACCGAACGGCAGGTTCACCGTGAGCGTGGCTGCCACCATGTTGCCTTCGGCATCAATGATGGAAAAATGCGTTGTGTCAGTACCTTCCGGAATCTGGTCGTTACCAGCCAGCATGCTGCTGGGCGTTGCCTGGTCGGGACTGATTGATGCGCGCAAGCCGTCTGCGTAAAACTGGCTGGTCAGCATTTCAACCGGAATCTCTACGAAATCAGGATCGCCCAGGTAAATGGCTCGATCACGGAAGGCACGGCGCATGGCCTCGACAATCAGGTGTATGCGCTGGGCCTTTCCCAGCTTGTCGAGGGGGTAAGGTTCAATCGTGTTAAGAATCTCTGCCAGGGCGATGCCACCAGATGAAGGGGGAGGCGCCGTGACCAGTTCATAGTCAGCGTAGGCCGTGCGTATGGGCTCACGCTCCTTGATCCTGTAGGCCGCGAGGTCTTCCATGGTCCACAGCCCACCGGCCTCCTGGACGCCCTTGACCAGGCGTTCCGCCACCGGTCCGAAATAGAATCCGGCCACGCCATTCTCGGCCACTTGCTGCAAAACCCAGGCCAGGTCCGGAAGCTTGATGACGTGACCCACTGCAGGAACTTCGCCATTCGCCAGGAGCACTTCGGCGGCGGCCGGCCAGCGTTTGATCACATCGATTCGCCATTTCATCATGGCGTGGTACTTCTCATCAACCGGGAAGCCTTCGCGAGCCAGTCGGATGGCAGGCTGCAGGCTTTGCGCCAATGGCAACCGTCCATAGTATCTCGCCAGGTGTTCCAGGCCGGCTACTTCGCCGGGAATGGCGCCGGCCAAAGGTCCGTTCACCGCGAGATCCCGGTTGACCTTGCCTTCCTCATCCAGGTACATGTCTTTGTGGGCCGCGGCCGGGGCCTGTTCACGGCCATCGACCATCACTTCGAAATTGTCAGACGCCCGGTGCAACAACCAGAAGGCACCGCCACCGACGCCGGAACTGGTCGGTTCCACCACGGCCAGCGCCGCACTGACCGCGATGGCCGCATCAAAAGCATTGCCGCCCTGCGCAAGTATTTCGTGGCCCGCCTCGGTCGCCAGGTAGTGCGCACTGGCGATCGCAGCCTGACCCGGACCATCATCCGCCGACAGGCTGAAGCTGAGAACGGCGCATGCCAGGCAAATTACCGCATAGCGGGTCATTATCTTCTTGAAAGGAAGGTTCATATTACTTCGGCCTGTGCAATCAGCCGCCGGTACTTTTGCCACAGTTGTTCCTCTGTTTCCTCATTTTCAGAATCTTTTGGAATGCATTCCACCGGGCACACTTCCACGCATTGCGGCGTGTCGAAATGCCCCACGCATTCGGTACATTTCATCGGGTCGATCTCGTAAAACTCGATGCCCTGATAGATGGCTTCATTGGGGCATTCCGGTTCGCAAACGTCGCAGTTGATGCACTCTTCAGTTATCTTGAGCGCCAAGGCTCTGCTCCATCTCTGCAAACCGCCGGATCATGGCCTGCTGGACTTCTTCGCAAACGAATTCGGACACATCACCGCCCAACCGTGCGATCTCCTTGACCAGGGTGGATGATATGAAGCTGAAGTCCTCGTCCGGCGTCAGGAACAGCGTTTCGACGTTTGGCGCAAGGTGCCGGTTCATGCTGGCCAACTGGAACTCATATTCAAAATCGGATACGGCGCGCAAACCACGCACGATGACACCAGCCCCGATTTGCTGCACGAATTCGACCAGCAGGTTGCTGAAGCCCACAACCTCTACATTGTTCAGATCAATCATCTGGTTCCTGGCTTGCGATATGCGCTCATCCAGGCTGAACAGGGGGTTTTTATGGGGGCTTTCCGCGATACCGACTATCACCTTCGAGAAAACCCGCGCCGCCCGCGATACGAGGTCCGTGTGCCCATTGGTAATGGGATCAAATGTGCCGGGATAAACCGCCGTGCGATGAATAGACATTCTTTATAGTCCAGCCAGGTAAAAATAAAACGCTATTGTACATTCGTCTGTAGGAGGCCGCCACGCGGCCGATCGCCACGCAGGAGGCCACCGTGCGGCCGATCGCCATGTGGGGGGCCGCCATGCGGCCGAAAACAGCCTATCGGCCGCATGGCGGCCTCCTATAAAAAAAAGGGCGCCAAGGTGGCGCCCTTTAGCAGGGACTGAGGAGTCTTCTGACAGGCATTGCTGCCTGCATAATAGATGACCCATTTGAGCATCAATTGCTTTCAAAAAAAATTAAACTTTTTTCAGAAGCAACATTCGGACCTCACCGATCACCTTCTCTTTGGCGATTTCCCAGCCTGGTCGCGGGCCTGACAGCGTCATGTTACGCGCGGTTTCGATATAAACAAAACCGCCCTGCCTGATGCAATTACGTATATTGATCAGCTCCATGGCACGTGTTTCCAGGTTAAGCCCAAAGGGAGGGTCGATAAAGGCGATATCCAAAGAGCCGACCGCACATCCATGCAACCACTGCAAAGCATCAATTGCGACCACAGTGGCATTTTCAGCATCCAGACGCCTGACATTTTCGCGCAGGATACGGGCAGCCAGGTTCAGCTTTTCGACCAGGATGACTTCTGCGGCTCCTCGCGAGGCAGCTTCCATACCGAGAGAACCGCTGCCGGCAAACAGGTCAACGCAAACAACCCCACGAATATGGGGCTGAAG
>DAOWGA010000054.1 GCA_030637665.1 Lysobacterales bacterium
TAATTCGGCCTTGCCAAAGCGGAACCACTCGACCAGGGGAATATGACTGGGACAGGCAAAATCGCAGCAGCCGCATTCAATGCAGTCAGCGAGGCCGTATTCGGTTGCCTCATCCCACTGCTGGTTGAAAATCTGCCAGTGTAGTTGCTGGGGCAGCAACAAGGCCGGGCAGACTCGTGCGCATTCGCCACAGCGGATGCAGGGCATTTCGGGCTGTGGAACCTGGATATCAAATTTGGACAGCACCAATATGCAATTCGCAGCCTTGATGACCGGGTTTCCATCGGAGCCAAGTGCGTAACCCATCATGGGTCCCCCGAGGACCAGCCTGGCCGCATCTTTTGTGTAACCGCCACACTGGTCGACCAGGTTTTCAATCGGTGTGCCGATCCTGGCGACCAGATTACGTGGTTTGTGGATGCCGTTACCGGTGACGGTGACGATCCGCTCGATCAGAGGCTTGCCCTCGACAACGGCGCGCGCTACGGCAGTGGCCGTCGCAACGTTCTGGCAAAGTAATCCCAGGTCGGATGGCCTTCCGCCGGAAGGCACTTCCAGGCCGGTCAGCACCTGGATCAGTTGTTTTTCACCGCCTTCCGGATAGATGGTAGTGACCTTGACGATGTCTATGTCACTTGTCCCTGATTTGGTCACGCCTTCCTTGAGCGCCCGGCTGACTGCGCCCATCTGATCCTCGATGGCGATCACCGTCCTGTCTGCGCCTACGGCTCTTTGCAGGATCCTGGCGCCCAGGATGATCGAGTCGGGCCGTTCACGCATCAGCATCTCATCACAGCTGATGTAGGGCTCGCATTCCGCACCGTTCAGGATCAGTGTGTGGATCCCCCGGTCGCTGGCCTCGTCGATCTTGACAGAGGTCGGGAAAACGGCGCCACCCAGGCCGACAATGCCCGATTCTCTGATTTTCTGCCGCAGCCGGGACGGGTCTGCATTGCTCCAGTCCATGATTGGTTCCAACTCTTTCCATTGGTCCAGTCCGTCGGGCTCGATCACGACACACAAACCATCCCTACCGGAAGGGTGACTGATCGGCCGCCGCGCCAGGGCCTTGACGGTACCGGAAGTGGGTGCATGTATGCATCCCCGGCCCGCCTGGCCCAGATAGCCAATCCGATCGCCTTTGAGTACTTTTTCCCCGGTGATTACGGTGGCCTCGGCTTCCTGCCCTGAATGCTGGAGCAAGGGCACATAGAAACGTGGCGGCAGAGGCATCTGTTCCAGGGGGAGTTCGCAGGAAATCTTCTTATTGTGGCGCAGGCGCAATCCGCCGTGAAAATGATGTAAATGCTCTCCGGCGCTGCGGGCCTGTTCCAGTGTTTCAATTTGCATCAGGGGTGATTTGCCGATGCTATTTCAGGGTGCGCTGGGGGCAGCTGTGTGGCGACACGCGGCCTGGGCCACTTCCAATGTCCTGCGTCATGGTGGTTCACCACCATGTCGATGCAGTCAACCGGGCAGGGTGGCAGGCAGAGTTCGCAGCCAGTGCATTCGGATTCGATCACCGTGTGCATGTACTTGGACGCGCCGAGGATCGCATCTACCGGGCAGGCCTGGATACACAAGGTGCAGCCAATGCACACTTGCTCATCAATTACCGCCAGGGCTTTGGGTTTTTCCTCGCCACAGTCCGGGTTCAGGGCTTTGGGCTCGACGCCCAGCAGCTTCGCCAGAGCCATGATTCCGGCCTCCCCGCCGGGCGGGCACTGGTTAATATCCGCCTCTCCGCTGGCGATGGCCTCCGCATACGGGCGGCAACCCGGGTAGTTGCACTGGCCGCACTGGGTCTGTGGAAGAATTGTATTGATCCGGTCGATCACCGGGTCGGATTCCACGTGAAATCTCCTGGAAGCCCAACCCAGGCCCAGCCCAAAAAGACCGCTGATAATCGTAATTGCCAGAATCGCCGCCAGCATCTCAGAGTTTCGCCAGCCCGGTGAAACCCATGAACGCCAGCGCCATCAGCCCCGCTGTGATCAGGCCGATGGGCGCCCCGCGAAAATGAACCGGGACATCTGCAAAGGCGACACGTTCGCGCATGGCTGCAAACATGACCAGCACCATACCAAAGCCGGCTGCTGCGCCGAAGCCGTACAGTGCGGACTGCAACAGGTTGTGTTGCTCCTGCACATTGAGTAACGCTACGCCCAGTACCGCGCAATTGGTAGTGATCAGGGGCAGAAATATCCCCAGGATCCGGTACAGAAGTGGGCTGGATTTTCGGATGACCATTTCAGTCAGCTGTACGACGACAGCGATCACGAGGATGAAACCCAGGGTCGACAGGTACTCCAATCCCAATGGCTGCAGCAGGTAACGGCTCAACAGATAACTGCATACCGATGACAAAGTGAGTACGAACAGGGTAGCGACGGACATGCCGATTGCCCCCTCCAGTTTGTTCGACACACCCATGAAGGGGCAAAGGCCGAGGAAGCGAACCAGTACAAAGTTGTTCGCCAGCACCGTGCTGACCAGTATCAGCAGGTAGTCGGACATCAGCAGGCCTCGGCTACCACTCGGTAGTTTCCGTGGAACGGAATACCATCAAGTGACCCTCATTCCGGGTGTCGCACCTTCATCCGGTTGCAGGAGAAATAGATCAGATCCACCCGGACCAGCCGCCAGGACCATGCCTTCTGAAGTGCCGAAACGCATTTTCCTGGGCTTCAGGTTGGCCACCATTACGGTGTGGCGCCCGACCAGCTCTGCCGGGTCATAAGCTGATTTTATGCCGGCAAACACAGTCCGGCTCTCCCCGCCGATATCCAGGCTCAGCTTCAGTAGTTTATCTGCTTCCGGAACGGCCTCGGCCGCTGTAATGAGAGCAATCCTGAGGTCGACTTTCAGGAACTCCTCAATCGTGATTTCATCGGTAAGATCTTCCTCAGCCGGCTGGCTGGCCGGTTCATTGCCAGTCGCGGTGGCGGGCTGCAGGGATTCTTTCGAATCCTCGATCATGGCTTTGATTTTGACCGGGTCGATGCGTGTCAACAGTGGTTGGAATGTATTGATCTTCACGCCGAGTAATGCCTGGTCCAGGGCTTGCCATTGCTGCAGGTCCCGGCCAAGGAATTCGCCGGCCTTGTGTAAAGTAAATGGCAATATCGGGGCCAGGTAGGTGATCAGTACTCTGAACAGGTTGATGCCTTGTGTGCACACGGCCTGCACATGAGCTTCCATACCTTCCTGCTTGATTTGTTGCCAGGGCTTCTCGTTGTCGATGTAACGGTTGGCTTCGTCAGCCAGCGCCATGATGCGGCGCACGGCGGACTGGTAATTTCGTCCCTCGAAATCGGCGGCGATTGTTTGCCTTTGTTCAATAAATGAATCATATAGTTCAGGCTGAGGCAGTTGTTGCGCGAGCATCCCGTCGAAATTGCGCTGTATGAAACCTGCACAACGACTCGCGATATTGACGACTTTTCCAACCACGTCAGAGTTTACGCGGGCGACGAAATCTTCGAGATTGAGGTCGATATCTCCTGTGCCCGGGCCCAGTTTGGCAGCGAAATAATAGCGCAGGTAGTCGGGATGCAGGTGATCGAGGTAGGTGCGCGCCCGGATGAATGTCCCGCGTGACTTGGACATCTTGGCCCCGCCGACAGTCAAAAAGCCATGCGCATAGACTGCCGTGGGCGTTCTCATACGCGCGCCCATCAACATGGCAGGCCAGAAAAGCGTGTGGAAATAGACAATGTCTTTGCCAATGAAGTGGTAGACCTCGGCAGTAGAGCCCGGCTCCCACCAGGCGTCAAAATCCAGGCCTTCGCGCTCACACAGTTCCCTGAAGCTCGCCACATAGCCAACCGGCGCGTCCACCCACACATAAAAGTACTTGTCTTCAGTTCCCGGGATGAGAAAGCCAAAATAGGGCGCATCCCGGGAAATATCCCAGTCCCTGAGGCCGTCGGTGAACCACTCCTGCATCTTATTTGCAATTTCAGGTTGCAGCGCCCCGGACCCCATCCAATCTTTCAAACGTTGTTCAAAATCGGAAAGCCGGACGAAGTAGTGTTCGGACTCCCTGAGCACCGGCGCGTTGCCGGAAATCGCCGAGCGCGGATTGATCAGGTCGGTGGGCGCATAGGTGCTCCCGCAGGATTCACAACTGTCGCCGTACTGGTCCTCTGAGCCGCACTTGGGGCAGGTGCCGCGGATGAACCGGTCGGGCAGGAACATGCCTTCTTTCTCATCGTAGAGTTGCTTGATGTTGCGCCGCTCAATATAACCGGCTTCATCCAGACGATGATAAATCTTCTCAACCTGCTCGCGGTTATACTCACTGTGCGTTGACGAATAGTTATCAAAACTGACTCCAAAGTCACGGAAATCGGTCTTGTGCTCTTCGTTCATCATGTCAATCAGTTCTTCAGGCGATTTGCCCTCAGATCGTGCCCACAGCATCACGGGCGTGCCGTGCGCATCATCAGCCCAGGCGAAATAGCACTCATGGCCCTGGGCGCGCTGGAACCGCGCCCAAATATCCGTCTGAATGTATTCCAGCATGTGCCCGAGATGGATTGCACCATTGGCGTAGGGCAAGGCGCTGGTTACCAGAATTTGTCTCTTTTTGTCGCTCATGTCGTCATGCTGAGTGTGCGCTGATCAGGATATTGCAACCATTTAACAGGCAGAATCGGGAATTATGTCATGACCGGTGCTCCAGCAGAACCTTCCCGGCATGAAAATCGGCGCAGAACCGGGCTGTTTTCGGAGACCGTCTGTTTTTTCGCCAGGGAATTCCCGCATCACCCCGAAACCGATACAATGTCGGGCCCTGTGATAAAGTCGAATCCGGATGGAGTGCGTTGAATGTCAACATTGTCAGAAGATTACTTGAAAGGCCTGCTTTCCTGCATCGAAGATCCCTATGCAAAGTCCGACCTGATCAGCCTCGGCTGGCTTCGTGGCGTCGGCATTGATGAGAACCGGGTTTCGGTCGATTTGTGCGCAGGCTATCCTATTGATGGCATACGCGAGTCATTGATGCGTTCCATCCGTGAAGCGCTGGAAGCCGACGAACTGATCGAAAGTGCGGTAGTGAACCTGGCCTGGCGCGTGTTTCACCACAAAGTACAAGGTGAACTGAATCCGCTGGACCAGGTCAAGAACATTATTGCCGTGGCTTCGGGCAAAGGTGGTGTCGGCAAGTCCACTACCGCAGTCAATCTGGCGCTGGCCCTGCGCGCAGACGGCGCCCGCGTCGGCGTGCTGGATGCCGACATTTACGGGCCAAGCATGCCACGCATGCTGGGCATATCGGGTCACCCCCGGACAGATGGCAACCGGATCATTCCCCAGCTTGCCCATGGCCTGCAGGTCATGTCCATCGGTTTCATGGTGGAGGAAGACACGCCGATGATCTGGCGTGGGCCGATGGTGACATCAGCCTTGCAACAACTTCTGACCGAAACCAACTGGGAGGGCCTGGACTACCTGGTGGTCGATCTGCCGCCCGGTACCGGGGATATCCAACTGACGCTGGCGCAGAAAGTGCCGGTCAGCGGCTCGGTGATCGTCACCACCCCGCAAGACATAGCCCTGCTGGACGCGCGCAAGGCTGTGCAGATGTTCCGCAAGGTCGATATGAATGTGCTCGGAGTAATTGAAAACATGAGTACGCACATCTGCAGTAATTGTGGGCATGAAGAAACGATTTTCGGCTCCGGTGGCGGTCAAAGGATGTCCGAGGATTACGATTTACCCTTGCTCGGGACCTTGCCATTGGCATTGAAAATCAGGGAAGACCTGGACCAGGGTATGCCCACCGTCGTTTCAGAACCCGATTCAGAGTTAACAGCTCGCTACCGGGAATGCGCCCGAAATACGGCAGCGCGGCTGTCGCAACGCCCCCGTAATCTGGATCTGAACCTTCCCCAGATCAACATTCGGAATATGTAATCGTCTCCGAGTCAAAAAATCATCGGATCACAAACAAAGGAATAAAAATTGAGCATCAAGTCAGATCGCTGGATTCGCCAGATGGCCAAGTCCCATGGAATGATCGAGCCCTTTGAAGCGGGGCAGGTCCGGCACTGCAAACGGGGCGAGCGGCGCATTTCCTACGGTACTTCAAGCTATGGTTATGATGTCCGCTGCGCACGCGAATTCAAGATTTTCACTAATATCAATTCCGCGATTGTCGACCCCAAGCATTTCGACGAAAGTAGTTTTGTGGACTTCACTGGCGATGTTTGCATCATTCCGCCCAACTCGTTCGCGCTGGCGCATACAGTAGAGTACTTCCGAATACCCAGGAATGTTTTAACCATATGTCTTGGCAAATCGACCTATGCCCGTTGCGGCATCATCGTAAATGTAACCCCACTGGAACCGGAATGGGAGGGACACGTCACGCTGGAGTTTTCCAACACAACGCCTTTGCCTGCCCGTATATATGCAAACGAGGGTGTCGCCCAGTTTCTGTTCTTTGAATCTGACGAGACTTGCGAACAATCCTATGCCGACCGCGCCGGCAAGTACCAGGGTCAGACCGGTGTGACTTTACCCAAAGCGTGAAATCTCACAGTAATTGCGGGCTCACTTCAATGGCGGTTGCTGGATCAGGGTCGCATAGGTGAGGAAAGTCTCGGGGTGGCGAAACATTTCCAGTTCGACCTGGGAACCCGGTTCGCGTTGCGAGATTTGCAACAGGAACTGGCTGGCGTCGTCTACTGGCACACCACCCAGGCTGAGGATGATATCGCCCTGACGAATGCCTGCGTTCCAGGCCGGACCGCCCCTGGATACTTCCCGCACACTGATACCGCGGCGTATGGTCGTGCCATCGGGTTGTGCTGTCGGCCGCAGGTTACTGAATGACGCGCCCAGCCAGCCACGGCGAACCGAGCCGTATTCGATGATCTGTTCCATCACATTGCGCGCAAGACTGACCGGTATGGCAAAGCCGATATTCTGGGCGCCAGTCAGTGTACCCAGGTTGCGCGTGCTGATACCGATGAGTTCACCTCTCGCATTAATCAGCGCGCCGCCGCTGTTGCCTGCATTGATGGCCGCATCGGTCTGGATAAAATCCTCGTAAAGTACCGAGCGCAGATCATTCCTGCCTGTTGCACTGACAATCCCCATGGTGACTGTGTGGCTGAGTCCCAGGGCATTGCCGATCGCCAGCACCACATCGCCGACACGGATCTCCGTCTGATCGGCAATGGGCGCCACTGGTAAACCCGTTAGATTGATCTTTAGCACGGCAAGATCCGTTGCCGGGTCTGATCCCACCACCTGGGCGGGTGCAATCCGGCCGTCCCACAGCGCAATCCGGATGTTCTGCACATGGCTGATCACATGATGGTTAGTCAGGATATAGCCGTCCTCGCTCAGGAGAACTCCCGAGCCCATGTCCTGGCGCATTTTGTACAAATATCGGAACCTTGTCTGCCCCTTCAATTCGGGGTCCATGGATTGCGGCGTCAGGGAGCGCGTGTAAATACTCACCACGGCAGGCGCCGCACGGTTGACTGCCTCAGCGTATGAGAATGGTGCTTGTGCCGTGCTGGTTGTGACCGGTTCGTCGGGACCGTTCAGTCGCACGGTGATGGACGGCCAAAGGAATATCACCACGAAGGCGATCGCCAGTCCCGCGATCACAGCGCGGAAAATAAAACCGAGTAAATTGATGGGTTTCAACATAGAATAAAAATCGATTTGCCTGTTTTGTCCTGTTGTTGTGACAACAGATATCAATCTTTGTCCATTCTATCGGTAAATATACTGTTTAACATGACGAAAATCGGATAAAATTACTGTTTGGTCATGGGCTGGGGCTTGAGTGTGAACTGGTTTCCTCAAAGCGGGGAGTCATTCTGATTACCCCGACAATAGATAATTTCCTGACAAACAGACCCTGCAAGGATCTCATCCAGCTGGAGAAATAAATGCCAACTGATGGCGTGAACAAGGGGCGGCGCCGGTTTCTCGTCGCCACAACCTCAGTCGTGGGTGCGGCAGGCGTAGGATTTGCCGCAGTGCCTTTCATACAGTCCTGGAATCCCAGTGCCAAGGCTCAGGCCGTTGGCGCTCCTGTTCAGGTGTCCTTGGGCAAACTGGAGCCGGGTCAGCTTCTCAAGGTGCAATGGCGCGGCCAGACTATTGGCATATTGCGCAGAACAGATGAAACGATCGGCTATCTTCACAGCAATGACGAGCTGTTGAGAGATCCTGAGTCACTCGAGTCCGAACAGCCTTCATTCGCCCGCAATGAAGGACGGGCTTACAAAGAAGAATTCCTTGTGGTCAATATGCACTGCACACATTTGGGTTGTGTGCCCCAGGTAATCCCCCAGGTCGGTCCCCAGCCTTTTGAGGAAAGCTGGAAAGGCGGCTTTTTCTGCCCCTGCCACAAGTCGAAGTTTGACATGTCAGGCCGGGTCTACAAGGGTGTTCCTGCGCCAACCAACCTGAAGATTCCGCCTTACAGTTTCATCGATGAACGGACCCTGTTGATCGGTGTCAATCCGGAAGGAGTTGCATGATGGCCAAGCCTGCCAGCGCACTCGCAAAGCGAGCTGATGAATTGATGAACTGGATCGATAAGCGCTTGCCGGTGACATCATTCTGGAATGCCACGATGTCGGGCTATTACGCCCCGAAGAATTTCAACTTCTGGTATTACATGGGATCGCTGGCTCTGCTGGTGCTGGTGATGCAGATCGTGACCGGTATTTTCCTGACCATGCATTACAAGCCCTCCGCCGATGAAGCTTTTGCATCGGTCGAATACATCATGCGCGATGTCGAATGGGGCTGGCTGATCCGCTACATGCACTCCACCGGCGCGTCATTTTTCTTCATCCTGATCTACCTGCACATGTTTCGCAGCCTGTTGTACGGGTCGCACCAAAAACCCAGGGAATTGCTTTGGATCTTCGGAGTGCTGATATACCTGGCGTTGATGGCGGAAGCCTTCATGGGCTACGTGTTGCCCTGGGGCCAGATGTCTTACTGGGGTGCGCAGGTGATTATCAACCTGTTCGGAGCCATACCCAGTATTGGTGAGCCGCTGACCGAATGGATCAGGGGTGACTATTTTATTTCCGATGCAACACTCAACCGCTTCTTCGCTCTGCATGTGATTGCGATTCCGCTCGCCCTGCTGGGGTTGGTATTGATGCACCTGGTGGCGCTGCGTGAAAACGGATCGAACAACCCGGACGGCATCGAAATCAAGGCCAACAAGGATGAAAACGGAATCCCGCTCGATGGCATTCCCTTCCACCCTTACTACACGGTAAAAGATATATTCGGCGTGGGTGTCTTCCTGATGATCTTCGCGTTCATCCTGTTCTTCTGGCCCGAAGCCGGCGGGCTGTTCCTGGAACACGACAACTTCATACCCGCGAATCCAATGGCGACTCCGGAACACATCAAGCCAGTTTGGTATTTCACACCGTACTACGCCATTCTCAAGGCGGTACCCGATAAGTTGATGGGCGTCATGCTGATGGGCGCGTCTGTAATGGTCCTGTTCTTTCTGCCGTGGCTGGA
>DAOWGA010000331.1 GCA_030637665.1 Lysobacterales bacterium
AACACGCCGCCAAACAGATCAAAGTGCGCACCCAATCCCTTCGTCCGGCGTACCAGCGCCAGCTGTGGATAGGGGTTGCGCGCCTCCGTTTGCGCCCAGGGCAAATAATCATTATGCAGGTCCGTGAATTCCTGCACTATGAGTTGGCGTTCCCCACCGACGTCGTAGGGGCCGTGGGCAAAGAGCCCGTCCCTTTGTTCCCCGTGAAGAATAAACACGTACACATCCAGAGTCGCCGCCAGTCTTTGCATCTTCGGATGAACGGTCGGGTCAGCCGGCGCGAGCCGGGCATCGAGGTGCTCGATGTCATCCCGGGGCAGAATCGGCTGGGTGCCGGCGGTTTGGTCGGGCAAGGGGAGGCCATCGGACCGGTAGGCCCGGCACGCACGCTGCCAGAAATCGACCACGAAGCGTGCGTCCTCGATCTTTTCACCGGGGAAGGGCTGGCCGGTGCTGAGACCGCTGTCCAGTAACAGTTGCTGGCGTGCGCCGAAGTAACTGCACATCAGGATGGAAAGCTGCAGGTAATAGGGCCGGGAACATAAGCGCTTCATGTGCCGGCCGATCTCCTCCGGCGAAATCCGGGTCACCAGTCGGCGCAGCAAATCCGGCGCCCTGTCGTAATAGCAGTACCAGCCGATCGATGAACGCCGCGGCACATCGAACAGCACCGAGCGCAGCAGTGCCCGGTTCTCCGAGCGCATGAAGGCCTTCTGCCCGTCTCCGAATTGCCGGATGTAAGCGTTCAGTTCATCCATGGCCAGGCGCTTCATGAGGCTCTTGCCTCTTCACTGCTCAAGGGCGAAAAGACAGGCCCTTCGGTCGCCGCAATATGTTCCAGAACCCAGGGCCGCTCTGTGCCGTTGTATAAGTCATCCAGGTGCCGCTCGACAGATTTTCCAAAGCGGGCGCGGATCGTGCGGCCGAATGATTCGCCGAAACCGAGCTGGTCAGCAAAACTCTTGAGTAGGTAGCCGTACAGATCAGCTCCGTACTCGATCCGGTAACGTTCGTCCCATTCGATAACCCTGCGGTAAAGTTCCAGCTGAGCGTCCGCGGCGATTTGTGTCAGTTGCGGGATTTCATTGACAGGCAAGGGGCGGTAGACGCCATCTTCGACCACGAAAAGCGTTTCGGCGGCGATGGATGGCGCGTAATCCCGTGGCTCGGTTATTAGTGAGCCGAACAGCACGATTTTTGAATGCACATTGCGAAACCGCATCACGCAGGCGATGTTGTCGTAGGGCAAGCGGGCCTTCAGTTTCGCCCAGGGGTAGAAATCATCCCTCAACCCGACCAGTTCCTTGACGACGAGGGTATCTCCGCCGCCAAGCGGATAGGGGCCGTGATGAAACACACCGACCCTGGCCTCGCCATGCAGGATGAAGGTATAAAGTTCGAGAGTTGCGACCATGCGGCGTATCTGCCGCCGGAGTTTGTCCGGAACGTCGTTACGCAGCCGGCCATTCAGATCACCGACTGTCCCGGCCGGGAGAATGGGGACCGTGAAGTCCGCTTCATCAGGCAGCAGGTGGCCATCGTTCCTGTAATTTCGGGCCACGCGCGCCCAGAACTCCATGACCGAGGCTACCCTGGCGCCATCGTCTGCTGTATCCGCGCCTGACAGGCGGGCCTGTTCGCGGCCGGCCAGGAAGCCCAGTGCGAGGGAGTTCAAGTGGACATAATTCGGACGGGTGCACAGTCGTTTCATCCCGCGGCCGATGTCTTCCTCAGCCGCATGACTCCGGATTTCGGCCAGGAGTTGTGGGAGGTTTTCATAATAGCAATGGCTGCCCAGCACCATGCGGCCCGGGAGATTGAACATCGGTGAGGTCATCTCAGAACGTTGCTGTCCCCGGAAGAAATGCTTCACACTTTCACCAAAAAGCGCGATGGAATGATTTACCTCTGCGGTCAATGTCCCATCTACCCTGTTGACGCTTCCAGCCGATGTAGCTGATCTGCCTGGCTGGTGAAGGCCCAGTTCATTACGCCATGCCCCCTGTTTTTGCCGTGCCGGTACTCACCGACACTGAACAGCATGTGATCGGTTCGCTGGGGCCAGCGATGCGCGGTGTCGAGGATACCCTGCGGGCGACCCGAAAACTCGAAGCTGCGGCCGAGCTCGTCTTGCACATGGGTGTTGGTGCAGGCCAGGGTTTTCCACCGGTGGGGATGCCAGTCGACTTCCACAGTAGCCTTCCGCAGCAGACTGGGTGTTCCATCCAGGTGGAGATAGCCAGCCAGTGACTTCCGGCCGTCGTCAAAGCGTTGCACGGCCACGTTGGCGATGCAATCTTCGCTAAAAGCCGCCCACATGATGAGGTAACTTTGCCAGTGTTTGCGGCCGCCCCAACCCCACATCCGGTCGCGGAAACCAAGCGCATCGATGGTGAGTTCCCTGCCATCTATCCAGGCGCTCCCGGTATAGCGGCCCAGCTGATCGAAATGCTGGCTGTCCCGTTGTGGGTTGGTACCAGCCTCCATCCGCAGATTCGCGGCCGCCCAACTGAATGGCGGGTGGATGGCGGTGAACAAGAGGTCGGCGCAGAATTCTTCGGCATCATAGCGCAGTCGCCACTGCTGAAGCGCTTCGATTTGTTCGAGTTTCATCGGGCCGAAGCACAGGTGTTCCTGCTGCGGTTCGGCGGGCACATTGAAGTCCATTTTCCTGAGCTGGTATACCCGTCGGCCATGGTGAAAAACAGCGGCGTTGAGGTCTCCGCTGGCGGCATTGGGGAAAACTCCCTGGTAAGCCTGGAACTGCAGTTCGGCGGCGGGATCGTAGAACTCGAAATACCAGCCTTCCCGCCACCAGGGATCGCTGCCGGCTGCATGCAGGCCATCGTTGCGTGGGTCCATTTCAGGCCACGGATCAGTCATCGGCCTGGCTTGCCTGAGCAGAAGCTGCCGCTGAGGCCAGGCAAATATCCTGGAAATCCGGATCATCCGGTCGATTGAAATCGCCCTGCAACAGCAATCCGCACCCGGGGCAGAAGTACTCCCGGTATTCGATAATGTCGTCGATGAACAGCTTGGGATCGATCGGAGACAGACCGACTTCACTGACGTCCGTTACCCGCTTGATGCATCCCGACTTGTAGTTTTCATCCGTGTTTTGTATTTGGGTCCGGCACTTCGTACAGGTATAGAAAGCGCCTTCACCGGATTTTGCAATCACCAGTCCTTCGGACACTCGGATATCCCCGGGCTTTTCTGCCATGGTGTGATGCACGGGTCCGGGGCCGGATGCGGAGGAAAGCCTTGCCTGCCTCATGCGCATTCTCAGGGCATCGGTTTCTTCAATATCCGGCGCTCCGTTTTCGTCCAGGCATACACCGTTTCTTTGTCTGGCCCAGTCTGAACTTATATAGGCCTGTTCGATGTCCTGGACCACCAGGCGGGGATCTCTTTCCAGCGGGTCGCCATAACCTGCCGCCGATGTCCAGGCCAATGAAAAGACGTCTCCCGACTCCTGCACGATACCGCCAGTTTTTGGCGATACGTTTGTGTGTTCACCACCGAGTTCCTCCAGGTCTGCCGGCATCCTGCCCTCTCGCATGGCGGTTTCGCGTACGGCAGCTTCCCGGATCAACAGGTACCGGGTTCTGGATGTCGGGTCACCGCCATAAAGACTGGGCCCGGGTATGATCGTGTGGCCGCCGGTGGTGTAGTGCGTGATTTCATCACTGTCATTCACGACATAGGCAATCTCGGCAGCATTTCCACCCCGGAACTTGCCGCTTCCGCCGGAGTTGGGAATTTCCTTTCTCCACAAATAGAGCAGGGGATAAAAGATTTCATTGTCTTCGACATTCGGCATTGTGCTCTGCAGGTCCCAGGGCCAGCCGCCGGTGTTCACTCCATCTTTCCAGGACAGTGCGCCCAGC
>DAOWGA010000157.1 GCA_030637665.1 Lysobacterales bacterium
AGGAAACACAGTTCGGCACCATGCCCGACATCATGTGGCTGTTACCATCCTCGTGTTGCAGGCCTTCCCCGTTCAGCGTGGTCCGGCCGGCCGTACCACCAACCAGAAAACCTTTGGCCCGCATATCGCCGGCCGCCCAGGCCAGGTCTCCCACCCGCTGGAAGCCGAACATGGAATAGAAAATAAAGAATGGCACCATGGCCACACCACTACTCGAGAAACTGGTGGCCGCGGCAATCCACGAGGACATGGCGCCGGCCTCGGTGATGCCCTCCTGCAGGATCTGGCCTTTCTGATCTTCCTTGTAATACATCAGTTGGTCCGAATCGACCGGCGTATACAACTGCCCGACTGAAGAGTAAATACCCAATTGGCGGAACATCCCCTCCATGCCAAAGGTACGCGCCTCGTCAGCCACGATGGGAACAATTCGCTCGGACAGGTTCTTGTCACGCAACAATAAAGCCAAAGCGCGAACGAAAGACATGGTTGTGCTGATCTCCCGATCACCGCTGGACTTCAACAGTGACTCAAAAACTTCGATGCCTGGCACTTCCAGCGGCCCGCCGTTCGAACGCCGTTGCGGAAGAGGGCCTCCCAATTCCTTCCGACGCTCCAGCAGGTACTTCACTTCCTCGCTGTCCGCTCCTGGATGGTAATAGGGCACCTCTTCCAACTGCTCGTCCGGGATGGAGATTCCAAAGCGATCACGGAACTGGCGGATTGATTCAATATCCATCTTCTTTTGCTGGTGGGTGATGTTCTGCGCTTCACCAGCTTCACCCATGCCATAGCCCTTGACCGTCTTGGCCAGAATCACGGTTGGCTGCCCTTCATGGCTGCAGGCAGCACTATAGGCCGCATACATTTTGTGCGGGTCATGGCCGCCACGATTCAGGCGCCAGATATCCTGGTCGGTCATGCTGGCCACCATTTCCTGCAATTCAGGATATTTCCCAAAGAAATGCTCGCGAGTGTAGGCGCCACCCTTGGCTTTGTAGTTCTGGTATTCACCGTCCACTGCCTCTTCCATCCGCTTGCGCAGCAAGCCGTTCTTATCCTTGGCAAAAAGCTTGTCCCAATAAGACCCCCAGATCACTTTGAGCACGTTCCAGCGGGCGCCGCGGAAGACACCTTCCAGTTCCTGGATGATCTTGCCATTCCCGCGAACCGGCCCGTCAAGGCGCTGCAGGTTGCAGTTGATCACGAAAATCAGATTATCCAGTTTTTCCCTGCCGGCCAGGGAGATAGCGCCGAGCGACTCCGGCTCATCGGTCTCACCGTCCCCCATGAAACACCACACTTTGCGGTCCGAGGTATCAATAACCCCCCTGTTGTGCAGGTACTTCAGAAATCTGGCCTGGTAAATGGCCATGATGGGGCCCAGCCCCATGGAAACGGTAGGTAGCTGCCAGTAGTCAGGCATCAGCCATGGATGTGGATAGGAACTCAGACCACCCGGCTCTGATTCCTGGCGGAATCGATCCAGTTGCTCCCCGGTGATCCGTCCTTCCAGATAGGACCTGGCATAGATTCCGGGGGATGAATGGCCCTGAATAAAAACCAGGTCGCCACCGCCGGGATGGTCCGGCCCACGGAAAAAATGATTGAAGCCTATATCGTACAGAGTCGCCGCGGAGGCAAAACTGGCAATGTGCCCGCCCAGTTCGCCACCCCGCTTGCTGGCGCGGACCACCATGGCCATCGCATTCCAGCGAATAATCGAGCGAATGCGGTATTCCAGTTCCGTATTGCCGGGGTGCCGCGCGCCCAGCTGAGCCGGGATCGTGTTGATGTATGCCGTGGTCGCGTCATAGGGCAGATGACCGCCGGACCGGCGCGTGTAATCCACCAACTGCTCCAGCAGGTAATGGGCCCGCTGGGGACCTTCGCGCTCGATGACGGCCTGGAGAGATTCCAGCCATTCCCGTGTTTCCTCGGGATCAAGGTCGTGGTCAATTTTGTCGACTTCCTGGTTCATCCAGTGTCTCCGGCTCCTGATGCTTCATTTGCGTGCTTTCTTTCAAAAACCTGGGCATCCACTACCGCAATGGCCGTCATGTTCATGATGCGGCGTGCCGTCGTGGAAGGAGTCAACACATGTGCGGGCCGGCCGGCACCGAGCAATATGGGACCGACACCGACTGCGTTGCTGATGACCCGTGCCAAACCAAAAGCGATATGCGCTGCATCGAGACTGGGAGCAACCAGCAAGTTCGCAGGCCCTTGCAGGCGGGAATTCGGGAACAACTGCTTCCTGTAATCTTCATTAAGCGCCATTTCAGCGGTCATTTCCCCCTCAATTTCCAGTTCGGGCGCTTCCTCGTACAGGATATCCAATGCTTCTTTCATTTTTCGTGCCGACTCGTCCTGGTAACTCCCAAAAGACGAATGTGACAGCAAAGCGATTCGTGGCCTGAGGCCGAAAATCTCTATTTTTTCCGCTGCCATTTTGGTGATATCAGCGATTTCCCTGGCCGTTGGATTGGAATTGACGTTGGTGTCACAGATGAAATAAGCACCTTCCGGTGTGCTCAGCGCACCCATTGCAGCAACAATGTCAGCGCCTTCCTGTTTGCCAATCACGTCGATCACATGCTGAAGTTTTCTGCGATAGCGGCCAACGACACCCGTAATCAAGGCATCGGCTTCGTTTCGCTGCACCATCAGTGCAGCGATGACACTGGTTCGTGTACGGACCATAGCCTTGGCTGTATCAGGAGAAACCCCACGACGCTCCATCAGCGCGTGAAAAGTCGTCCAGTAATCCCAGTAACGAGGGTCCTTTTCAGGATTGACTATTTCAAAGTCTTCACCGGGCTGGATTCGCAAGCCGAATTTCTCGATCCTGTGTTCGATTACCGCTGGCCTGCCAATCAGGATGGGGTATGCAAGTCCGTTGTCAACTACTGACTGTACTGCCCGCAGAACGACTGGCTCCTCACCTTCAGCATAGACAACACGCTTCGGATTACGCTTCGCGGCATCGAATACCGGCTTCATCAACAGGCCGGTGCGAAATACGAAGGCGTCGAGCGATGCACGATAGGCCGGCATATCCTTGATGGGCCTTGTCGCGACCCCGCTGTCCATCGCGGCCTGGGCCACAGCGGGTGCCACTTGCACCAGCAGGCGTGGATCAAAAGGTTTCGGGATGATGTAATCCGGCCCGAAAGTCAGTGACTCATCCTGGTGAGAAATCGTGCCCACCTGCTGCAATTCCATATGGGTCAATTCTGCCAGTGCCCGCACACAGGCCAGCTTCATGTCATCATTGATCGTGCTTGCCCCGACATCGAGTGCGCCGCGGAAAATGTAAGGAAAGCAAAGGACATTATTGACCTGGTTGGGATAGTCCGAGCGGCCGGTTGCGATGATGGCGTCCGGGCATACTTCCAGGGCATCTTCGGGCAGTATTTCCGGATCCGGATTCGCCAGGGCCAGGATGATGGGCTTTTCAGCCATCGTGGACACCATTTCCTTGCTCAAAAGCCCCCCGACCGACACGCCGAGAAATATGTCGGCCCCGTTCATTATTTCCTCGAGGCTGCGCAATTCAGTATCTTGAGCATATGCCGCTTTGCTCGGCTCCATATTCTCCTCACGCCCCAGGTAAATGACACCCCGGCTGTCGGCCACCGTGATGTTTTCTCTCTTCATTCCCAGCTTAACCAGTAAATCCAGACAGGCCATGCCCGCGGCGCCTGCGCCTGAAACCGAGAGTTTTACCGTTTTAATGTCCTTACTTACAATCTGCAATGCATTGAGCACAGCCGCAGCAGTGATGATTGCCGTTCCATGCTGATCATCATGAAATACCGGAATACTAAGCCGCTCCTTGAGCGCTGCCTCTATCTGGAAAGCACCGGGCGCCTTGATGTCCTCGAGGTTGATGCCCCCGAATGTGGGCTCCAGCGATGCGATGATTTCGATCAGCTTGTCGGGATCCTGTTCGTTGATCTCGATATCGAAAACATCGATGTCCGCAAACTTCTTGAACAGTACGCCCTTGCCTTCCATCACGGGCTTGGCCGCCAGCGGCCCGATATTGCCCAGGCCGAGAACCGCTGTTCCGTCGCTGATGACACCGACCAGATTGCCCCGGGCGGTTACTTCGCAGACGGCCGCGGGATCTTCATAAATCAGTTCACTCGCTGCAGCCACACCGGGCGAATAAGCCAGTGACAAGTCCTGCTGGGTCGTCAGTGATTTGGTTGGTGTGATTTTGATCTTGCCCGGCCGGGGATAACGGTGGTAGTGCAGGGCGGCTTCTTTAAGTTTATCGCTCATGTTTCATGGCCTGAAGTGGGAAGGTCCGGATTATTCCGGTAAAGGCACGGCGAATAACGTATTCAGAACCGTGCTCATCATTACAAAAGGTAAACGACCATTTTACTGTCAAGCGTAAGACAAGACCATTGCCAATGCGGATAATCAGGGAGTCTGCTGAAATCGTCTGCTTCTAATCCTGATGTACATCAATTTCCGTTCGCTGATCAAATGCTCCTCCATGGTCAATCTTGATCAGTCTCAAAGTATTGGTACCGCCCTGTTTGCCCGTCCTGTCACCCATGGTGAGGATGACGCGGTCTCCCTCAGCTATAGCGCCCATGCGCCACAGAACTTGCAGCGCATCCTTGATGGTTCCCTCAGTATCAGCGCTACGGGGCTGGTGGTGAGCCGGGTAAACATCGCGATACATCGCCATGCGGCGGCGACTGGCCGCCTTGGGTGACAGGGCGTAAATCGGTACCGATGATTGAACTCTGGATAACCATTGTGCTGTTGAGCCGGATTCCGTCAGGGCAATAATTGCCTTGATAGAGACATTGGTCGCCATGAACATGGCTGCCATCGCAATAGCCTGGTCAATTCGCTGAAAGCGCACATTCAGCTGGGTGCTATCCCCTTCGCGATCAAAATGGCGTTCAGCGCCCAGACAAATCCGGTTCATGGCCTCAATCACTTTGACGGGGTGCCTGCCTACCGCGGTTTCCGCGGAAAGCATCACGGCATCGGTTCCGTCGATGACCGCGTTGGCCACGTCCAAAACCTCGGCACGCGTTGGGATCGGACTCTCGACCATTGACTGCATCATCTGGGTGGCGGTCGCCACGATGCGGTTGTGTTTGAGAGCCGTCCGGATAATCCGCTTTTGCAGACCGGGCAATTCCTCGTCGCCAATTTCGACGCCAAGATCACCACGCGCCACCAGGATGGCATCGGATGCGTCACAGATTTCCTCCAGGTTTTCGAGTGCCTGGGTACGTTCGATCTTGGCCACCAGGGCCGCGTCGCTGCCCGCCTCCCGCAAGAGTTTGCGCGCCCGATGCATATCCCCGGCATCGCTGGCGAAGGAAACGGCCAGGTAATCTACACCCATTTCTGCAGCCAGCTTGATGTGTGGAAGGTCATGTTCTGCAATCCCCGAAATGGAGAGGCCACCACCCCGCAGGTTCAGTCCTTTGCGATCCTTGAGAACTCCACCGTTTTCGACTTCACAGATGATGCGCCCACCCTTGACGGACTTTACGCGCATGGAAATCAGGCCATCGTCCAGCAACAACATGTGGCCAGCCTTTACATCATCCCCCAGCCCGGCATAGCTGACGCCGACCCGCTCGCGGTTTCCGGGTGATAGTGGATCGTCTGCATCCAGGGTAAATTCATCACCCGCCGCCAACTCCACGCTGCCGTGTTCGAATCGCTCCACGCGTATTTTGGGGCCCTGCAAATCTGCCAGTAGCGCTACTTCGCGGCCCAGGCTGGCCGACACCTCACGCACCATGCGCGCTCGGTGTAACTGCTCTTCAGATGTGCCGTGAGACATGTTGAGGCGAAAAACATCCGCCCCTGCGCGGATAACGCCTTCGAGCACGCCCCGCTCATCTGTAGCCGGCCCAAGCGTGGCAATGATCTTGGTGCGCCGCAGCTGGCGGTGTTTGCCACTGAATTCAGTATTCATTGGCGGGGATTATATGCGATGGATTACTGTCCTGCCTGGTGCGGGTACTGCTTGAATACCTCGTTAACCGCGGTATAAGTGGCGTCGCGAAGCTGCTGCGCAACTTTGTCAGTAACGTCAAGAACAGCCACGCCCTGCCAGACAACCCGATGTTGTTCTACGTCCACCAAGTCAATGAATATCGATGCCTCGGTTACTTTTGTTGCCCTCTGGCTGACCGAGACACCGACACCAAGGCTCGATCCGTAATGTGCGCCACCTGGCCGATTGTAGTAGGCGCCACTCATGTAGGGCGCCGTATACGAAGTCATTTTGACCCGATCATCGGAGCGAATCGTAACGTTGATCATCAAGTCCGGATTATCTGATTTCCGGTATCGGTGCTGACTCATTTCACGACTGATTTCTGCACGGAAATGCTCTCCGAAAACAGGTGAATTGTAACCGCCCTCGATACCCATGGGATCGAAGAAATTGTAAGTCTGGTACTGGCTGAAATTTGCTGAAGGATCGGTATCGCTGCGCACCTGCAAGCCGGAAGAGCAAGCAGATAAAAGAACAACTATAAAAAACAAAAGCGCAAGCGGGATGTAATGGCGCCTGACTGCCGGGCGCCTTGTTTCTCTTGTTTTCACGAATTACCCGCTTGTTCCAGGTGCTGCGATCGGGAACTCGGAGAAAATCTTGTCAACTGTGTTGTAGATCGTCTCACGCAACTGTTCCTGCATCTTGTCAGTGACCGTGAATGTAGCCACACCCTGCCATACCATTTTGTGCGCGGTGGAATCCACCAGGTCGATATACACATTGGCCTCGGTATACTGATGAACCGTTGTGCGGGTTCCCCCACCGTATCCGTAACCCATGGGACTGCCGTAGAAGCCGCCACCGTACATCCCCATCCCCCCGTAGTGACCGCCGTACAGGTAAGGATCCTGGTAGGTATTGACGCGCACTTTATCCTTGGAACCGATGGTGACATTGACCTGAAGCTGTGGCGTGCTGGTCTGGGTGAATCCCCTTGCATCCATCTGCGAAGCTACCGCTGCCCGGAAATGCTGACCCAGCAAGTTGGAGTAATTATCACCTTCAATGCCCATCTGGCTGAAAAAACCGTAGGATTGGAATTGCCTGAAGTCTGTCGAAGGGTCGGCATCGCTGCGCACTTTGACGCTGGGAGCACATGCCGCCAACAAAGTAATCATCACTACGCTTGCCAAGAAAATCTGCAGAAAATTCCTGTTCAGACCATGTTTCATATCTCGCTCCAAGAAATAGAATCGAAGGCATAAGCACCGGGTGCCCGGAACTGTTCATTGCCCAACAAAAGCAATTAAGTCATCCTGCCCGCCATACTACCAGTGAAGCACAATCTGTTCATCCCATTCAGGAATGAGAATTTGGCGCGGACAGGGAAGCTGCCCGCACCAAAAGGATCACTTTTGTTTTCACTGCGATTTTTTTGCACAAATGAAAGTACAATCCATCAATGACCCAAAAATACAAGCCATCCTGCCGGCGGTCCAGGACTTCACGTTCCCTGCTGCTGATTCTCACGCTGTTTACGATATGCAGCCCTCTACAAGCGGCACAGCAGTGCCTTAAACAGGCTGTTGTCGAGCGCCCGACAATCGGTCTGGTCCTGGGTGGAGGCGGAGCGCGCGGGGGCGCCCATTTGGGCGTTATCCGCATGCTGGAAGAACTGAATATCCCAGTGGATTACATCGCCGGAACCAGCATGGGTTCCATTGTCGGAGGCATGATGGCGGTGGGCATGACATCGGATGAGATGGAAGAAGTCATTACCGGCATCGACTGGGACGAACTGCTAAAAGATGACACGGAACGCCAGGACCTGCCCTACCAGCGCAAGCGGGATGACGACCTGGGTTTGTTCGGGCCCAAGCTTGGAATTGGCGAGGATTCCAGCCTGTTGCCCCAGGGCTTTATTGCCGGGCAAAAAATTCTGGTCCTTTTCGAATCGCTGACAACGGAACGTGTCCAGCCGCAAAACTTCGATGAACTGCCGATACCGTTCCGGGCGGTCGCGGCAGACATTTCCACTGGCGACGTTGTGGTCATCAACCACAGCGATCTCGCATTGGCGATGCGCGCCAGCATGTCGGTACCCGCTGTATTCAATCCCGTGCCCTACGGGGAGCGCCTGCTCGTGGACGGTGGAATCGCCAATAATCTGCCGGTTGACGTCGTGCGTGATATGGGGGCGGAGATTGTCATTGCGGTGGACGTGGGATCCCCATTGCTGGAGAACAGCAAACTCGGTAACGCGCTTGCAATAGCTAACCAACTCTCCACGATCATGGTGCAGAGAAACACTCAGAAGCAAATCGCTTCACTGACTGCTTCGGATGTGTTGATCAGCCCGCCACTGGGCGATGAGGTCGGGTCAAGTGATTTTGCAAAAATGGGGGCGGCGGCAGACATTGGTTACGCCGCCGCGGAGGAAATACGCTCGCAATTGGAAGTTCTGGGGATAGCGCCAGCAGCATACGCAGACCATCGCCAGGAGATAGATTCCTGTGTCGATGGACCGCCAGTGATTGAGTTTGTGCGAATTGAAAACCGCAGTCGTTTTGCCGATTTCGTGATCGAAGACCAGCTCCATATAGAAACTGGCAAGCCGCTGGATTACGCAGCCCTGGATCATGAAATAAAACAGATATACGGCCTGGGTTTCCTGGAACTCGTGCGCTACGAAATCGTCGAGGAAGATGGCCGGACCGGGATCGTGGTCTACGCCTACCAGGATTCCCGTGGAACCCAGTTCATCGAAACCGGACTGGACCTGGCAGCCGGCGAAGACTATAGCGCCTTCAATTTGAGAGTTGGCTATCTCAAGACCGACGTCGGCAAACTGGGGGGTGAGTTCCGGACTACAGTCGAAGTGGGGCAGGACTACGGGATTTATTCTGAACTCTATCAACCACTGGACAGGCAACGGCGGTGGATCGTTCTGCCTACTCTCAACTGGTCCCACTTCAATATCAATCAGTTCAATGAAGACGGTGACAAAGTCCGACAGTACGGCGTCAGCCGGGGCCGTGCCAGCCTGGGGCTTGGCTACGAATTCGGACGCAGTGGCATCATTTCAGCTGGTTTAAGAAAATACGGCGGGAAAGTGAAAATTAATATTGGTGAGCCCGAGCCAAGCTATGACTACGATGGCGGAGAATACTTTTTTGGCCTGACTTTTGACCGGATGGATGATCGTTACTTCCCCGGGCGTGGTTTTTACAGCTCAAGCCACTACATCGACTCAAGCGAATCACTGGGTGCGGATGGGAAGTTTGAGCAACTGGCCACGCAAAATTTCTTTGCCCATACGTGGAACAGGCACACATTGATCGGCGGATTACGTTACAGCATTACGCTGGATAACAATGCGCCCGTGTATGCCCTGTTCCGTGCCGGCGGCTTCTTCAACATGTCCGGATTCGAGACTTTCCGTTTGGCCGGGCAGAACTACGGCCTGGCGCTGGCCAGCTACCGGTTCAGGGTGAAACAATCCGGTTTCATGCCAGCCTACGCCGGCTTCAGCGTTGAGTACGGCAACGTTTCCGATAATCACAGGGACATGTTCAGGGATGGAATCTGGAATGGCAGCGTGTACTTTGGCTACAACTCGCCCCTGGGCCCGCTCTATGCAGGCATCGGCTGGTCAGATGAAAACAGTGTTTTGTTTTTCCTGCGCATGGGCCGGATTTTTGGCCGGCGATTCTGAGTGCGATAAGCGGAATTAATTTCAGCTCTTCGCGACCTCCACCAGCGCAGCAACAGCGGGAAGAGTTTTGCCTTCAACGAATTCGAGAAAAGCTCCACCCCCCGTTGAGATATAAGACACACCTTCTGTCACGCCGAATTGGTCGATTGCAGCCAGGGTATCGCCACCACCAGCGATACTATAGGCTCCGGATCGCTCTATGGCTTCTGCTACAGCACGGGTTCCCGCAGAAAAATGACGGAATTCAAATACACCAACCGGGCCGTTCCAGATCACCGTGCCGGAGACGGCTATGATTTTCGAGTACTCAACGGCAGTCAATGGGCCAATATCAAGAATCATTTCATCCTGACCCACTTCGTCGACATGGCGTACCAGCGGTTTCGCATCGGCCGAGAATGATTTGGCAACGACTACGTCCATGGGAATTGGAATCGCACCGCCTTTGGCGTGGGCCTTTTGAATCAGGCGCTGCGCTTCGTGAATCAGATCAGGTTCATAGAGTGACTGGCCGACATCGTGGCCGGCCGCTGCAATGAATGTATTTGCGATCCCACCACCCACGATCAGTTCATCGACCTTGTCGAGCAAGGAATCGAGCACGGTCAACTTGCTTGAAACCTTGGAGCCGCCCACGATAGCGAGCATGGGACGCGTGGGATCGCGCAAGGATTTATCCAACGCATCCAGCTCCCTGCTCAGCAGGGGCCCTGCACAGGCCAACTCAGCAGCACGCACCACGCCTTCAGTCGAAGCGTGGGCCCGATGAGCGGTACCGAAAGCATCCATGACGAATACATCACACAGGCCCGCCATGCGCCGGGCCAATGCTTCGTCATTACTCTTCTCTCCACGGTTGAATCGAACATTCTCACAAAGAACAACTTCACCGGGCAAGATTTCCACGCCGTCCAGCCAGTCATCTTCCAATCGGACTTCCCTGCCGAGCAGTTCAGCCAGGCGGGCAGCAACGGGGCGCAGTGAGTATTGCGGATCCGGCTCGCCTTCAACCGGACGCCCCAGGTGTGACAGCAGCTGAACGGCCGCACCCTTGTCCAGCGCCATTTGAATGGTTGGCAGGGCAGCCCGGATTCGTGCATCGGAGGTAACCCGGCCATCGCTGACTGGCACATTGAGGTCTTCCCGGATCATCACCTTCTTATCAGCAATATTCAGGTTTTCCATGCGCAGATAGTTCATTTTCTTTCCGTTATTCAGGCATTGATGAGAGCAAGCGTCGTATCCAGCATACGGTTGCTGAATCCCCACTCATTGTCATACCAGCTAAGCACTTTCACCAGCTTGCCTTCCATGACTCTTGTCAATCCCGCATCAAAAATCGAGGAATGGGGGTTATGATTGAAATCAATCGACACCAGCGGCAAATCGTTGTACGCAAGCACACCGGCCAAAGCGCCTTCAGAGGCGGTACGAAGCAAAGCATTCACCTCATCAATCGTGGTTGCACGGCTGGCCTTGAAGGTCAGATCAACTACTGACACATTGATGGTGGGCACACGCATTGAAAAACCATCCAATTTACCGTTAAGTTCCGGCAAAACCAGGCCGACAGCAGCTGCAGCACCGGTCTTGGTGGGAATCTGGCTCATGGTCGCGGAACGGGCACGGCGCAAATCGGAATGGAATACATCGGTCAACACCTGGTCGTTGGTATAGGCGTGAATGGTGGTCATCAAGCCGCTTTCAATACCAATGCCCTCATGCAGTACCTTGGCCAGCGGCGCCAGGCAATTGGTGGTGCATGAAGCGTTTGAAATGACTTCGTCGCTGGCTTTCAGGGTATCGTGGTTCACACCGAACACAATCGTGTTATCCACATTCTGGCCCGGCGCTGAAATGATCACTTTGCTGGCGCCTGCTCTGATGTGCGCACCCGCAGTCTCCTTGCTACGAAAGAAGCCGGTACACTCATGAACAACCTCAACGCCCAGTTCCGCCCAGGGCAGATTGGCGGGGTCCCTTTCCGCGAAGACTTTGACCCGGTCACCGTTAATGACCAGATCGCCGTTGTCAACGCCAACCGTTCCGGGAAATATCCCGTGGGCCGTATCGTACTGTGTGAGATGGGCGTTGGTTGCTGCGTCTGCGAGGTCATTGATGGCGACCACCTGGAATTCGTCGGTGCGACCGGATTCGTAAATCGCCCGCATGATATTGCGGCCGATGCGGCCATAACCATTAATTGCAATTTTTACTGTCATTTTTTACTCCCGATTTAAATTGGTTTATTCGGTTGCCGCCAAGGAATCGCGGACAGCCTGGCTCACGTTTTCAACCGTCAAGCCGTATTGTTCAAAAAGCTCGCCGGCTGGAGCAGATGCACCAAAACGGTCCACTCCAACAATTCGCCCCCTGTCGCCGACAAATACCTTCCAGCCACTGGTGACACCAGCCTCAACGGCAACCCGCGCCTGAATCCTGCCCGGTAGTACCGACTCGCGATAGGACTCATCCTGGCGGAGAAAAAGATCGGGGTTGGGCATGGACACTACCCTGACGCTGGTACCGCCGGATGACAATTTTTCCGCTGCCTTTACGGCGAGGCCGAGCTCGGAGCCGGTGGCGATAATCAATGCGTCCGCCTGTCCGTCTGGTTCTTGAAGCACATAAGCTCCCCGCGCGATGTTCGCCAGTTGTTCGTCAGTTCTGGCTTGGTGCGGCAAGCCCTGGCGGGTAAAAATCAGCGCCGTAGGCCGGCCGGTGTTTTCGATGGCGCACTTCCAGGCCACGGCAGATTCGACCGTGTCACAAGGCCGCCACACCTCGAGACCCGGAATCAAGCGCAAACTGGCAACATGCTCCACGGGTTGATGTGTGGGACCGTCCTCTCCCAGGCCAATGGAATCATGCGTGTAAACATGAATGTTTTGGCTGGGGATCAATGCCGACATCCGCACTGCATTGCGCGCATAGTCGGAGAAAACCAGGAAAGTGGCATTATAGGGAATAAAACCACCATGCAGACCAAGACCATTACATATGGCTGTCATACCGAACTCACGGACGCCAAAATAAACGTAGTTTCCATCCTCGGTGCCATCGTTGACGTTCACACTACCGGACCAGATGGTGTTGTTGGAGCCGGCAAGGTCAGCGGAGCCGCCGATCAGCTCCGGCAACAGGGGACCAAATGCATTGAGTGCAATCTGCGAAGATTTCCTGGTTGCGACATCGCCGCCTTCGGCCTGCAGTTTTGCGATAATCTCGCTGGTGAGCCGGCCCCAGCCCGCGGGGAGCTCGCCCGCCATCCGTCGCTCGAATTCTTCTGCGAGTCCGGCAAAATCACTCCTGAATGCCTCGAACTTCTGTTGCCATTCTGTTTCTGCCACTGCCCCGGCATCCCTGGCATCCCAGGCAGAAGCAATCTCGCCGGGAATTTCGAAAGGAGCATGATCCCAGCCAAGGTTCTGCCTGGTCGCTGCTATCTCTTCCGCACCCAGCGGAGCACCATGAGTAGCCTCCGTGCCCTGCTTGTTCGGCGCACCGAAACCAATCACAGTACGGGTGCAAATCAGGGTAGCCCGATCTGTTTCTGCAGTGGCCGTATCAATGGCCTGCTGGATCTCAACAGGGTCATGTCCATCAACCCCCCGGATCACTTGCCAACCATAAGCTTCGAAACGAGCAGGTGTGTCATCAGTAAACCAGCCCTGAACCTCGCCATCGATGGATATTCCATTGTCATCCCAAAACGCGATCAATTTGCCCAGCCCGAACTTGCCCGCCAGTGAGCAGGCTTCGTGGGATACGCCCTCCATCAGACAGCCGTCTCCCAGAAAAACCCAGGTCCGGTGATCGACGATTTGGTGACTGCCGCGATTGTACCGCCTGGCCAGCACTTTCTCCGCCAGCGCCATACCCACGGCGTTGGCAATACCCTGGCCCAGGGGGCCGGTAGTGGTCTCTACACCGGGCGTTTCGCCGAATTCCGGATGACCGGGTGTTTTGGAGTGCAACTGGCGGAAGTTCCTCAACTCCGACATTGGCAGGTCGTAACCGCTCAGGTGCAGCAAGGAATAAAGCAGCATCGAGCCGTGACCGTTGGACAGGACAAAGCGATCTCTGTCTGCCCAGTCGGGGTTCGCCGGGTTGTGTTTCAGGTTGCTATTCCACAACACTTCGGCAATATCGGCCATGCCCATGGGCATTCCGGGGTGTCCGGAATTGGCCTGCTGGACAGCATCCATTGAAAGTGCGCGAATGGCGTTTGCAAGTTCATATCGGGTAGGCATCAGGGTTCCCTGTATTGGTGTCTTTGCCGGCAGGCAAATCAAAAAATAAATTTAACGGTCGAACCAGATCAATAATGATTTTGCCGATTGTCAGTGATGGGGGCAAGGGCCGACAGACGATCTGCCGGCAATTAATGTGATTGTGTTGACTACGGTCAGGAACGATTGGCTGCTTTGCCGAATTTTTGCAGCCTGCCGGCCTTGTAATCTGACCAGTACTCGTTCAGTTCACGCTTGACTACCGGCATCAGGAAGTAAATGCCGAGCATGTTTGGAAAGGCCATTGCAAAGATCATTGCGTCTGAGAAATCGATCACGGAACCCAGTTGCATGGAAGAACCCACGATCACGAAAAACAGGAACAGGGCCTTGTAGACGATGTCAGTGATCATCGATTCACCGAATAGGTAGGTCCACGCCTTGAGCCCATAGTAAGACCAGGAAATCATGGTGGAAAATGCAAACAACACCACCGCAACCGTAAGTACCCAGGGGAACCAGGATATGGTCGATTCAAATGCAGCGGATGTCAGGGCCACGCCCTGGCTGGGATCTACCGAAGGGTCCCATGTGCCAGTAATGATGATGACCAGAGCAGTAATCGTGCACACTACGACCGTGTCGATGAAAGGCTCATACAAAGCTACCATGCCCTCGGTAACCGGGCGGTTCGTGCGCACGGCTGAATGCGCAATAGCTGCTGAGCCTACGCCTGCTTCGTTGGAAAAAGCGGCACGCTTGAAACCCTGAAACAGAACTCCAACCACTCCACCAGCCATCCCTTCTGGGCTGAATGCGCCGTTCAGTATGGAGGCAAAGGCTGCCGGTATCTCACTGAAATTACTGAAAATGATGACCAGGCCAGCAGACACGTAAACCACCGCCATGATTGGCACGATTTTGGAGGTGACGCGTGCTATCCCCTGGATCCCACCAATGATGACCAGGCCCACAAGGGTCGCCACGACAATGCCGAACAGCCAGCCTTTGTCAGCCAGCCAGCTGGCATCGCCGCCAGTCACTGCCAGGACCTGCTTGAAACTCTGGTTGGCCTGAAACATGTTGCCGCCACCAAACGAGCCTCCAATGCAGAAAACGGCGAACAGTACAGCAAGTACCTTGCCGAGTGTTTTCAGCTTGTCGCTGCGCTCAGCAAGCCCCTTGGACAGGTAATACATAGGGCCGCCGGAAACGCTGCCATCGGTGTACTCATTGCGATACTTCACACCCAGGGTGCATTCCACAAACTTCGACGACATGCCCAGAAAACCGGCCAGTATCATCCAAAACGTCGCGCCCGGCCCACCCAGCGAAACGGCCACCGCCACGCCTGCGATATTACCCAGCCCAACCGTTCCCGACAGCGCCGTGGCCAGCGCCTGGAAATGTGTAACCTCACCAGCTGCAGTCGGATCTGAGTAGTCACCGCGCACAAGATGAAACCCATGCTTTAGAGCGCGTAGATTGATGAAGCGGAAGTAAAAAGTGAATATGGTTGCGCCTGCAATCAGCCACACCAGCACAAAGGGGAACTGGATTCCCGCAAGCGGAAACGAGGAAAATATGAAGCCCGAAACCGCATCGGCAAACGGCTTGATTGCTTCATTGATCTTCGTATCAATGCCTTCCTGGGCCAGCACTGGCATCGACATGAGTATTCCCAAGAGGGCGATCCCCCACTTTTTTATTAACATTTTACGCTCCAAGGTGCCGGACAGGCTCAGGGGACAACGGTGACGGGCGTTTCTGAGATTTGCACCAGCGTGCTGGCAACACCACCAAATAGTTTGGTCTTTATAAGAGATTGACCCTTTCGCCCGATGATAATATTGCTGGCCTTCAGTTCCATGGCCAGTGCGCTGAGTGTTTCCGCGGGATGACCGTGCCGGATTATCCCCTCTGCATCCACGCCTTCGCTGCGCAGCCTCTCCACGATGGGGTCGATAATCTGGGCGTGCGCACGCTCCAACTCTTCTTCACGACGTTTGTGCCGTTCAGCATTCTCCTGAGCCGTGTTGAAGGAGTACGGTGACCACTGGATCACGTAAACGACAAACAAATGAAGGCCAGCTTCCTTCGCCCACTGGGCAGCGTGATCCAAAGCACGGTGACTGCATTCACTGCAATCGGTTCCCACAAGTAGAGCCTGGGTCATGGAATTTTCACCTCGTTCCTGTCCGGAAAAGCCGGTTTTTCTAAAGGGGCGGCGCTAATACTACATCAGCCAGATGAATTGTCCCGCCATTTAATCGAACAGCCTATGGACGGAATCTGGTTTTCCGGGCCTTTACCGGATTCCGCTACCTGCTTCATAGCCTGGTAGAGTTCCCGCTCGGTGGCGCCCCTGTCCGGCCAGCGGCCACTGGCATCGAGCCTGCCCCGGTACTGTAATTCAAGCCTGCTGTTGTAGCCAAAGAAATCAGGGGTGCAAACTGCACCGTAGGCACGGGCAACTTCCTGTTTTTCATCAATCAGGTATGGGAAGGAATACCCCACTTCCCTTGCCACTCGCTGCATGTTTTCAAATGAATCTTCGGGATAATATTCCGTATCATTCGGCATGATTGCGACGCATTTGACCCCGAGCGACTCGAGTTCCGTAGCGTCTCGAACCAGCTTTTCCTGGATAGCCTGAACATAAGGACAGTGATTGCAAATGAACATGACCAGCAGCCCATTGGCGCCGAGGCATGCGTCCCGTGACCAGTACTGTCCATCCACGCCTTTAAGGGAAAAATCTGGGGCCGCCAAACCAAAATCACAGACCGGTGTTTCTGTGCTTACCATAATTTATATTGATTCAGGTCTAAAAATCGCAGTATATCAGGCATGATTGCAATAATTTTAAAGAAAAACTCCAGAAATTTGCTATGATTGAATTAAACTTTTAATAAATCCGGTCCTCTAAGCGCTAAGAATGATTTTTGGGGTAAACAAATTGGGATGATGGTTCTGAGATTATGGGCATCAGTTTAAGGTACAGGGCAATCAAGGCAGGGTTATGTTTATCCTGCGTCTTGGTATGCCTGCCTTTAAACACTGCAAGTGCCGATGATCGTAATACCCTCGGTTCGCCATTGCCAAATAAAACTCTTGATCTGAGTCTCGATCGTACGGAATCGGCATTGGCGGAATCCTCACCATTTCGATTCGTTCTGGACAATCACAACGCCGGCCTTGATTTCGACCTGGGGGGCAGTGATACCCGGAAGCTGCAATTGCAACTCAATCAGCCACTGACTCTGAGCGCAGGGTCTCATGCAAGAGTGTTGGACAATGGCACCAACCTGCTCGGGCTGGACGCAACACTCGATGTTCCGCTTGGCAACGGATTCAGCATGACCGCCGGGGCTAATCAGCAAATGGGCAAAGCACAATTCCAGTCACTGGGCAGTATCCAGTGCATGAACGGAACCCTGCGCTCTGATTCCTACACAGCCTCGGGGTGCCGCTTTGTTGATGAGCCCTATGCCACGACGGATCGCCAGCAATTCAAACTGGGACCGCGGTACGAGATAGGCAATGCATCCGCCTCGATCAACTGGTTCACCCAGCAGGCCGAGGTGAGTCATCCAGGCGTCAGCCAACTGAACCGCGCCGGCGGAGCCACGATGGCGGTTGACAGTCTGTTGACACCCAGCCTGGCTAACCCCCTGTTCTCACCGTCTCCTGGCGATCCCTTGCAGCAGTTTCATAGCGAAGCCAGCGGTGTCGACCTGAATTTCCGCCTCGGAATTACCACTGACAACAGCGGTGATATCCGCCTGGGGCTGGCATTTTCACGCGTTCTGGATGCTTCCTACCACGGGATCTACTCAAGCAGCAGTGACCCGCTTTCATGGACGCTGACGGAACCTTTCAATTCCGCCAGGATGAACTTCGAATGGAGTAACGGCGCATTCAGCAGCGGGTTCCAGGGCTATTATCGTGACTCGGTTGATTTCCTCAATCGCAACAGCGTGGACAGCCTGACGACTTTTGATGTCCATTTCACATGGCGAACCCCCTGGAATGCAAACCTGAGTGTAGGCGCCAGCAATGTACTCAGCGCCGGAGCTGAAGATTCCGTGAACACGGAAAACCACCCCATCGATCCACTCGAATCCATTTACGGTCGCATTCCCTACGTAAGGTACAAGCAAGACCTCTAGTTTCACATTCACTCGATCGTGATAGACTTGCGCGGTTCCGCGTTTGAAGGTTTTTAAATGAACAGGTTATATGTTGCCATTCTCTCCCTCACTCTTTGCCTGCCGGCTCTGGCCGCTGAAGGATTTTCGTCGCTGGAAGAACAAATGACAGGAAAGCAATACTCCGCATCCGGCCTGGATAAATTGACCCCTGAAGAGCTTGAGGCCCTGAATAACTGGATTCGCAACCACTCATTAGCCACGCTGGACCGGCCCAGAGCCGGTGGCAGCACGGTAGCTACT
>DAOWGA010000304.1 GCA_030637665.1 Lysobacterales bacterium
CCGGAGATGCATTCGACCCCAATCTGACCATCAGCTTCATCAAGGCCATGCGGGCCGCCTACGATGGGCAGGTAGCGCAATCCGGACAATACCTGGACCAGTTCAGAACACTGAAGATCGAGCTGGAAAAAATCATTTCCAGGCAGCAGGAACAGGCGCCGAGCAATCTGTTGTACCTGGACCGCCTCAAAGTGATGGAGCAGGAAATGCTGGCTGCGATCGAGATGGCCAAAGGTGAAAAAGAGCAGGCTCTGCTCTTTGCCCGTGAAGCCAACCGCCGGGAGGGCGAAATGCCTTTCTCGTTTGGTCCACCTTTTGTGGACTTGCCATCAGCCGGATTTCTTGGTGAACTGCTGCTGGATGCCCGAAAATACAGGGATGCAGTCAGCGCCTTTGAGACCCAGCTGGAAAGAACCCGCCTCAGAACGGCTCCCCTGATTGGGCTATCCAGCGCCCATGAAAAACTGGGCAACGAGGCTGAGATGCAATATGCGCGAGAGAAGCTGAAGCTCATCCGGCATCGTGCCGATCCCGCCGTAAAAACTGAGCAATCGCTTAACGGCTCGAATTAAGCAACGACCGGTGCAGTATGCGGGCTAGCTCCGTTTCGGCAGATCGATGATGACCGGCCCATTCAGTGCATCGAGCACCCTTTGATCACGGTCATAGATGTCCTTGGAAAACCGCACCTTGCCATCAGGATCCACGCTGGCGGTCAGATAGACAATCACGACCGGCACTTTGGGGGACAGGTTGATTCTCTGTGTCTTGCGTGAAGCTACGATACCTTCCAGCGTCGAGCGTGGATATTTGTCCTGATCATCGAGCACCAGTTCCGCCAGCTTCAGAGGGTCCTCAACCCGGATGCAGCCGGATGAAAAAGCGCGCTGGGTATGTACGAACAACTCTCTGTGCGGGGTATCGTGCAGGAATACGAAATGCTCGTTCGGAAAAATGAACTTAACGGTGCCCAGAGAGTTTTCCGGCCCGGGGTCCTGGCGCAGCGTGTAGGGGACACCTTTGCTGTACTGGTTCCAGTTCACGCTGGCCGGATCGATGATTTTTCCGTTGCGGTCGATGACCCTGATGTTTTTTGAGGCCAGGTAATTCGGGTCTTTCTTGATCGCCGGCAGCGTATCGTTGCGTAGTATCCCGGGTGGAATGGTCCAGGTCGGATTGAATTCCAGGTAGGCCATGTCACCGCGGAAAACCGGGGTCTTGCGATAGTGCTTTCCAACCATGGCGCGGGTAGACCACTCGAGTTGCCCGTTTTTATAGAAAAATACCCGAAAACCGGCAATGTTCACCGCAATCAGCGTATCAGCGGCTTCCTGGGTGACCCAGCGTAAGCGTTCCAGGGAAATTCTCAGCTGCCTGATGCGAACTTCGGCCGGCACGTTTAGCGCTTCGATGGTCTGTTTGCCGACGATTCCATCATCATCGAGTGTATGTCTGGCCTGGAAGAAGATGACAGCCCGCTTCACGTTTTCGTCAAATTCCTGCGATGTGATGTCTATACCGGCCGGGAGGTCGCCAGTAGCTGACAGGCGCTGGCGAATAGAGGACACGCGCCTGTCCCGGTCTCCTTTCCTGAGCGTAGGTCCTTCAGCTACGACTGGCCAGCCGCCGGCTGCCGCCATTTCGCGGTAGCGGTCCAGTGCCGCCTGCAGATGACGGTAAATCGGGCCGGCAGGTGCTGCCATCTGGATGAAATCCGCCAGGGAGGATGAATCCAGTGCCTGTTCGATAGTGACTGCGGGAGGCTGGTCATGAAACAGTTCTCTGCGGAAATTGATGTCCGGGTCCAGAGAACTGGCTTTGACTTTTCCAAAGCGACGGTGATAGCCATATCGCAACAGGCTTTCAGTCAACAGTATTTCCTCTTCGGCTTCGAGTTCCGCAGAGGGGGAGCGCGATTGCAGGGAAACCAGGCTGTGTAGCAGATCGCTATTGTAGTCAGCGGGGTTCAGGCCATGATCTGCGGACTGATCAATCAGGTCCATCAGTTCCTGCAGGTTATTCGATTCAGTCCAGAACGGGTAAAAGCCATGATCCCGGTAGACTTCCAGCAAGATCGGCTGGGTCAAAATGTCCACCCCGCGAATAGCCAGATTTTCCGTAAGCAGCAACTCTTCGATATCCCTGTTGACATCGAGAGTGGCCTCCTCACCTGCGGCGTGGGAATAACCGGCCGCCAGTGACAGGCAGATGGCCAAAAGACAGGCTTGAGCGAAGGGTCTGGTTTTCATCTTGGATATTTCTCTCCGTGGGTGTTTGGGTATGGATGCTTACCAGTAGCGCACTCTGGCGGTATCGACATGTACGAAATCTGACCCGGGATAGTAACCTACGCCGCCCAGGCGCAGTTCGCGAGCCGTGTCCCGCAACAAATTCAGGTCGAGACCCCGGAGCCGGACATCAATGGCCTTGCCATACAGGTGCTGGCTGTTTACTGCCACGCCCTTGCTCCTGCTTTGCAATAGCGCGTTGGTTTCCTTGGTCCGGTAAGCAGAAATGACTTCGAAGGTATCATTATTGCCGGTAATCTGCTGGATTTGCCACAGCACATCCAGCAGTTTCGGGTCCATGTCCAGTTGTTCCTGGTTGCGCCAGTCGGCCAGAAAAACCCTCAGTGCAGCCATGCCGTCGGGCGAATACAGGCCGCCTGAGAAATAGGTGACATGCAGGGACTTGCCCGTGTGCGTATGGTAGAAATGCAGTGCACGCGCATCACCGGCCGCACCCTGCGTGCTGGACAGCACAAACAGGCCAACGACAAACAATACCATTTTCAATTTACCTATCATCATCAGATTACTATCATCATCAGATTATGAACCGGGGATGCTCCGACGACAGTTGATCAGGCGTCGCGGAACATTCCCAGGAACAGGTTGCCACACAATAATGCGATGCCCAAAAGCAGGCCACCCACGCCTGCATAGGTAAAAACCTCAGTGACGATGTGATGGTGAGCGGCGCCTCTGCCGATGGATGGAGCCAGGATGAACATCGTGAACCACGACAACGGATACAGGCCACCCAGACCGACCAGAACCGCTGACACTCTTTTCAGTCCTGGCCCAAGCGATGAATGCATGACCAACAATATCAGGCCGATAGAGAAAGCAGCGATGCCGGTAGCATGGAAATGAGCTCTTTGTGCATAGCGCCATATCTTGGCAGCGCTTTGCTCATCATGTACCTCCGGATGGGCCGCAACACCTTCAGTTATGTAGGATTTGACCGAATCTTCAATCACACCAAAAGTGACGCCGAGGCCGATTCCGAAAACCAGGGTCAGCATGACCAAAAACAAGCCGTTTTTTACTGTTTCTACTTCCTTATTCATGAGTTTTCCTCAAACATTTCTTCAGCTAGCGAAAAAAATGTCGTGGTGTATAGTTTCCGAATCAATTGCAGCCCGGTCCGCATAGTGCACTGTAAAGGATCAGGCGGGCAAGTAAAATCCGCTGAAATGTAACGCCCCCTGAGCGGGTCTTTTTCCCGAACACAATGGAATCATGCCATGAAGACAAAGAACAAGATTCATCCCTGGGAAATCACCAGTGAATCGGTTTACCTGGATCGCAGGCAGTTTCTGCTCGCTGCCGGCCTCGCGACGGCGGCGGGAATGACTTCACTGGCTCTGCCGGGGCAATTGATGGCCGCGACTGGTGATCTTGAATCGGTGCAGGGCCCCTACAGCACCGACGAACCACCCAACAGCTGGAAAGACATCACGACCTATAACAATTTCTACGAGTTCGGTACGGCTAAAGACGACCCTTACGACAATGCACAGGAATTTCGTTCACAGCCATGGACGGTCAAGGTTTCTGGTGAGTGCGACAAACCGGGGGAATACCATTTCGAGGACATCATCGGCCCCCACACACTGGAAGACCGTGTGTACCGGCACCGCTGCGTAGAAGCCTGGTCGATGGTAGTGCCATGGGTGGGCATTCCACTGGGTGATCTGCTCAAACGCTTCGATCCCAATTCGGATGCAAAATTCGTTCGTTTCAAAACGCTGCATGATCCGGAACAGATGCCCGGGCAACGCCGTCCGGTTTTGCGCTGGCCCTATGTCGAGGGCCTGACAATTGCCGAGGCCATGCACCCACTGACCCTGATGGTCGTTGGTGTTTACGGCAAAACGCTGCCTAATCAGAATGGCGCACCTCTGCGGTTGATCACACCCTGGAAATACGGTTTCAAGGGCATCAAATCCATTGTTGAAATCGAGTTCACCAGCCGTCAGCCTCATACATCCTGGGAAATTGCCAATTCACGTGAATACGGATTTTATGCAAACGTGAATCCCGAAGTGGATCACCCTCGCTGGAGCCAGGCACGCGAACGGCGCATCGGCGCAGGCGTGTTCGATGAGAAGCAGCCGACCCTGATGTTCAACGGCTACGCGGAGGAAGTTGCGGAACTGTACGCCGGGCTGGACCTGCGTAAGAATTACTGAAAAGCCGGTCGCCGCAGATATGACACAGAAGTCTGTTCGTATCCTGAAAGCCGCGCTGTTCCTGCTTTGCCTGCTACCGCTGGGGAAGCTGACCCTGGAGGTTTTCGGCGTGGCCGGCATGAGCCTGGGCGCAAACCCGATTGAGGAACTGATCCATCGTTTCGGTAAATGGGGATTGAATTTCCTGTTGATCACACTGGCGGTGACGCCCGTCCGTCACCTCATTGGCCTTGCCTGGTTGATGCGTTTCAGGCGCATGCTGGGCTTGTTCGCGTTTTTCTACTTGCTGATGCACTTCCTGACCTATGCCGGTCTGGATCAGCGCTTCGATATCCCGGTGATCGTCGAGGATGTGGTTGAGCGACCCTACATTACGATTGGAATGACAGCCCTGCTACTGCTACTGCCGCTTGCGCTTACTTCGACCAATTCGATGATGCGGCGCCTTGGCAGGCGCTGGCAAAAGCTGCACCGGATGGTCTATGTCATCGCAATCCTCGGTGTGTGCCATTTCTACTGGCAGGTCAAGCAGGATATTCTTGAGCCCCTGATCTACGCACTTATTCTTGCCCTGTTGCTGTGTTACCGTTTGGTGGTCCGGTGGCGCCGCAACCGGGCGGCTTCCAGGCAAATCACAAGGAATGGACATGACCGTATTGCGCACACCCGACGAACGATTTGATGAGCTTCAGAATTTCCCCTTTGAACCCCATTATCTGGAAGTATCTGATGACGACCTTGGTACATTGCGAATCCATTTCGTGGATGAAGGCCCGCGCAATGCACCGGTCGTCCTGTGCCTGCATGGTGAGCCCAGCTGGAGCTTTCTCTACCGCAAAATGATCCCGGTTTTCACGGCCGCGGGTTTTCGCGCGGTGGCACCCGACCTGGTCGGATTCGGGCGTTCCGACAAGCCTGCGTCACGCAGCGACTACAGTTATAAAAAGCACGTGCAATGGATGAAGGACTGGCTCGATGCAGCAGGACTCACTGACATCACCCTGCTGGGACAGGACTGGGGCGGCCTGATCGGCTTGCGCCTGGTGGCTGAAAATCCCGGACTTTTTTCGCGATTTTCACTTTCAAATACCGGCTTGCCGACCGGAGACCAGGCTATGAGCGAGGCCTTCGATCGCTGGCGGCAATTCAGCCAGCAAGACCCGGAGTTCGATATCGGTAATATCGTTAACCAGTTTGGCCGCGGGAGTCTCAGCGAAGCGGAGATAGCGGCCTACCGCGCTCCGTTTCCATCGAATGAATACAAGGAAGGCGCCCGGCAGTTCCCGCTCCTGGTGCCGGCATCCCCTGACGACCCGGCCGCGGAAGACAACCGCAGGGCATGGCAATCACTGATGCAATGGGACAAACCGGCCTTGATGTGTTTCTCGGACAGCGACCCGATCACTGCAGGTGCTGACCGTCCCTTCCTCAAACTGGTCCCCGGCACCCGGAACCAGCCCCACATCACGCTCAGGGGCAGTCACTTCATCCAGGAAGAAGATGGCGAAACCTGGGCAAAAGCCGTCGTAGAGTGGATGGGGGTCTGAGCACAGCTTATCCGTAGCGGTACCTGAACCTGCGTTTCCTGGGGTAAGG
>DAOWGA010000285.1 GCA_030637665.1 Lysobacterales bacterium
GATACTGATGATCAAGTTTAATAGAGCTGCTGGCATGATGACACTGCTGGTCCTGATGCTGATTGCCCTGGCCGGCTGCAAGAGTGAAGAAACCGTCAGCTTTTCCCAGGATGTGAAGCCCATCATTGATAAATACTGCATCGAATGCCACCAGGCGGGTGGTGAAGGTTTGATCGCAAGCGGCTTCAACCTGGAAAACTATGCCGGCGTAATGAAAGGCACCAAGCACGGCCCCATGGTCATTGCCGGCGACAGCGCCGGCAGCAACATGCTGGTGTTGATGGAAGGGCGTGCCGATCCATCGATCAGCATGCCGCACGGCAAGATGACAGGCGCCAGCAGAAAAGAACTTGAAACCATCCGGCTGTGGATAGACCAGGGCGCTCAGGACAATTGATATTTCAGCTTAAGCTACAGGCCGCCGCCAGCACTGCTGCTGACGGCGGCTTTTCTTAATTATTTTAAGACGCTCCAGGGCGGGTTTTAACAGAGTGAGCAGGAACATGATCAACAAGTCAGATATTGGGAAATCAGATACCGGGCGCGCTTTCACGGCAGTGGCCGCCATGGTGGCAATGGTTCTGTGCTTCGCTTTGGCCGGCCCGGCGCTGGCGGCTGGTGAAGAAGAATCTGCCGCAGCGGCTGAATACTCCAAGGGCGTCAAGCAGTGCATGACCTGCCACAGGGAAGGCAGGGATAAGCCGGCGCACGAGATTTTCCTGTCGCCGATGGGCTCAACCGCTGATCCGAGAACACCGTTTGCCGATGGCAATCACGATTGCGAAGCCTGCCATGGCCCGGCCAAGACTCACACCAAGCGGCAAAAGGACGGCTCCCGCCTGCCACCGCCAATGACGTTTAGCGAAGACACCCCGGCCGATGAGAAAAACGCGGTGTGCCTGGGTTGTCATGATGATCAGAACCGGTTCCACTGGATGGGCAGCATTCATGACGTGGAAGGCAACGCCTGCGTAGACTGCCATGATCTGCATACTGAAAATGACCCGGTGCTTTCACTGGATACCCAGCCGGGTGTTTGCTACCAGTGCCACCAGGAGCAGCGTGCCCAGTTCCTGCGCCAGTCCCGTCACCCGGTCGCCACGGGCACCGAAATGATGTCCCACACCGGCCTGATGGCCTGCACGGACTGTCACCAGCCGCATGGATCCGCGGGGCGAGGCAGCCTGATCCACAACACGATTAACGAGACCTGCTACGAATGCCACGCTGAAAAACGCGGCCCGTTCCTGTGGGAGCACCAACCGGTGCGTGAAGACTGCACCAACTGCCACACACCACACGGCTCGAATTACGAGCCGCTGTTGACGGGACGCGGGCCCTGGCTGTGCCAGCAATGCCACTCTGCCTGGAATCACCCCAGCTCCGCTTACAGCGGTTCGGATATCCCGCCCCAGGGTGTCGCCCCGCAAATACTGGCCGGCCAGTGTCTTAACTGCCATAACCAGGTTCATGGATCCAATCACCCATCCGGCCTTCGGCTGACCCGATGAGCGGAGCGAACATGGTGAGGAACTACACAATGAAGACCAAATTGAAGCAAACCCTGAGCGTGATAGCCCTTGTTTTCCTGGCCCTGCCGCTGGCCACGTGGGCGCAGGAAAAAAAGGATGAAGATGCAAAAGCCAAGGATAAAACCGAAGCCAAAGAGGAAAAGAAATCGACTGTCGACAACGAGGTCGATGTCGGAATTTACTACCTGGACGAGGACTCATACCGCTATGGCAAGTACACCGGCCTGACTGATTCGGAAGCCTATCTCTTGTTCGACTTCCGGCTTGAAAAACGGCCGGAATGGAACAGCGGCGACCCCACCCGCTGGCGCTTCGAAGGCTGGCGGGTCGGGCTGGATTCCCGGCGCCTGGAGTTCGATTTCCGCCAACAGGGAAAACAACGCTTCACATTCGACTACCGCCAGACGCCCAACAACAACTGGCGCAACGGCGAAAGCATTTACCTCGGCGCGGGCAGCGGTGACCTGACCCTTCCGGATGGCTGGGAAGTCGAACCGGGCAGCTACACCACGCGCGGCTTTTTCAAGCTCGATGAGTATCTCAGCCCGGTCAAGATGAGAACCGAGCGCAAGTCCATGAAGCTGGAATATGCCCTCAGACTGGGCGCCCACTGGAACATGTCCATTGACTACAAACATGAGGTCAAGGATGGCACCCGCGCCACCTGGGCGGTCATCGGTTATGACGGCGCCAACGCACGTTCGGTCGGCATCGCGGCGCCGGTTGACTGGAACACCGATAATTTCGAAGCGATGTTCAGTTACGCCAACGGCCGCTTCCAGTTCGGGGCCGGAATCTATGCCTCGTTTTTCAAGAACGACGAAAAAACGGTTTCCTGGGAAACGGCCTTCGGCAAGGTTGGCCGCTGGGATGCCGGCACCGGCTTTCCGGAGGGCAGCGGCCAGATCGCTCTGGAACCGGATAACAGCTACCTGCAGTTCAAGATGTACGGCGGCATGAACTTCGCCCGCGGCACCCGGCTCACGGCGGATTTCTCCTACGGATCGATGGAACAGGATGATGCATTCCTGCCCTACACCATCAATGAAAACCTGCGCGTGCGCACGCCACTGCCACAGAGCAACGCGGATGCGAAAATCAACATGACCATGTTGAACCTGCGCCTGACCAGCCGCCTGGCGCGCAGCCTGAACCTGGCGGTGAATTACCGTTATGACGACCGCGACAACAAAACCCCCAGGGCCCCTGATGGCTACCCTTACGTGCAGGGAGATTCCATTGACCAGATGAGAGCGAGTGCAGCCCGGCTCAACCTGCCGTACAGCTACACCAACCAGGAACTGGGCGCCATCCTGAACTGGCGGGTCGGCCATGGCGTGGGCCTCAAGGGTGGCGTGACCTGGAATGACTACAGCCGCACTTATTCCGAAGTCAATGATTCTGACGAGATCAGCTATCTTGCCGGCATCAGTTTCAGGGGTCTGCAGACTGCTGCATTCAGGCTGGATTACGACTATTCCGACCGCGATATCGATGAGTATGTCGGCAACCGTCCGTTCCAGCTCTCCCACCTGCCCGGCTCAGTGGATGAAGAAGCCTGGCAAAACCATCCCTTCCAGCGCAAATACAATCAGACCGACCGCAAGCGCAGCGAGTGGCGTTTCAGGATGGACTGGTTCCCCACCACTGAATTCAACTTTGGCCTGACGGGGCGGAGCATCGAAGATGAGTACGATGAGAATGCATTCGGACTGAACGAGGCCGAAGCCAGCTCGTGGACCATCGACGCCGGCTGGTATCCCTCGGAAAAAATTGAACTAAGCGGTTTCTATACGACAGAGAAGTGGGAGTCCGAAATGTCCGGCCAGCAATTTACGACATTCCAGCCGAATCAGGCCTGGAATCCCGACTGGAGCTGGTGGAATGAGTCCGAGGATGACGTGGATACCTATAACTTCCATCTGGGCTTCAAGAACTACGGTAAATCCGAAGGAATACATTTCGGCGCGGACTACACCTATTCCAACGTGAGAAGCCTCATCAGCACAACGGGCGTACCCAGGGTCGGCACAGCCCCGTTACCCGAGCTGAAAAGCAAGCTGAGCTCCTATACGATTTACGCTGATTTCGACCTGGGTGAAAAATCCACCATCAGGCTGGCTGCCGAGAGCAGCAAGCTCACAATGGACGACTTCTCGGTCGACAATGTCGTACCGGACACGATGCCCTATGTACTGAGCTTCGGCCAGCCCACGCAAGACTATGACATCGTGCTGGTTTCCGCTTCCTGGCGATATCGCTTTTAATAGCGGAATGACCCCGATCATGATTCAGCGGATTTTCCCGGTACTTCATGCATATCAAGGTGATAGGATCAATTCCAACCAATAATCTCTGGCCTGACTCTCATTTCATGAAATTAATTCAAGCGGATATCATCATCGTAGGCGCCGGCGGAGCGGGTCTGCGCGCAGCCATCGCCATTGCCGAGGCAGACCCGGAGCTTGAAGTCGCGTTGATTTCCAAGGTTTACCCGATGCGCAGCCACACCTGCGCCGCCGAAGGCGGAGCAGCGGGCGTGAAAACCGCGGACGACTCCCTGGAAATGCACTTCGACGACACCGTCAGCGGCGGTGACTGGCTGTGCGACCAGGAAGTCGTTGAGCGCTTCGTACAACAGGCGCCACTTGAATTGGTGCAACTGGAGCACTGGGGCTGCCCCTGGAGCCGCGAAGACGATGGCTCGGTCGCGGTGCGGGCGTTCGGCGGCATGAAGAAGAAGCGGACCTGGTACGCGGCTGATAAAAGTGGGTTCCACATCCTGCATACCCTGTTCCAGACCTCGCTGCAGTTTCCAACCATCAAGCGTTTCGACGAATATTTCGCGGTCGACCTGCTGCATAAAAACGGCAAGTGCCGTGGCGTGGTCGCCTATGAAATGCGCAGCGGCCGCTTCTTCA
>DAOWGA010000117.1 GCA_030637665.1 Lysobacterales bacterium
CGGGGCATTTCGATTGACCTCGTAGCGACCTCGGAAACCACCACCACAGTGGCGGTAAATTGCGCGGCCAATCATCTGGGAGCGGATGAACTTGGCGGCTTGGCGGATGAATTGGCGGAAATATGCAAGGTCGGGCTTTTTGACAACTGCGTATGTGTCAATCTCGTCGGGCGTGGCGCCCGGACAGCGCTGGCCCGAATACAGCACACGATGGAAATTTTCGAACAAAAACCCTTGTTGATGTTGTCGCAATCGGCCAATGATCTGTGCCTCAGTATCCTGGTGAAAGCGGGCGATCATGATCCCCTGCTGAGGAATGCGCACAAGGCCTTGATCGCGGTCGGGGGAGGCTCTTGGGCGGCGCGTGGCGCAATGAGGGGTGGGCAATGACGGTCAATTCATGAAGCAGACTAATCCTGATCCCAGACAAGCCACCCGGTTCCAATTCGCATCCTGTGCTTATGACCGCGGGCAGGGTGAGGCGCGGCTCGTCTATCGCTTTGACTCGGGGCCGGATTTGCTTGAGCGAATTCGCTTTCCACATGCGCCCTGGCCACCCGAAGCAAGCCGGCAAGCGGCATTTGAAGAGTCATTAAGGCTGTTGCACCTGATCGCAGGCGTCAGCTATTACAAAGCCGGGCTCAGTCGCGAGATAGGTTTCGTGCAGCAGGCTCCTGATTCTGAACTTGCTGGATTTCTGACCGAGCTGTACGTACAGGGACTGGGGGAGTTCGCATACGTCAACCGCCTGGATGTGGGTAAGAGAGTCCGGTTTGGTGGGGGCGGCACACAGCGGTCGCCGCAATCACTGATTCTGCCCGGGCGGGCACTGGTGGCCATGGGGGGTGGCAAGGACAGCCTGGTCGGGTTGCGCATGCTGCAGGACTCGGGGCTTGACGTGTTGCCGGCATGCATTGGTAATTCACCCTTGATTGGCGAAACCGTCAAAGCAGCGAAATTGCCACTGATCCGAATCGAACGATCGCTGGCGCCGGAACTGGCCGGGATGAACCAGGCGGGCGCCTGGAACGGACACGTCCCGGTAACCGCAATTAATTCGGCCATCCTGTTGTGCGCAGCGATATTGTACGGATGTCGCTATATCGTCTTTTCGAATGAGCGATCGGCTGATGAGGCAACTCTGGCTTTACCCGACGGAACGCCCGTCAACCATCAATACAGCAAGAGCTCTGCCTTTGAAGAGGCTTTCCGTGCTGTGATTGCTTCTCATGTGAGTCCTGACATTGAATACTTTTCCATCCTGCGGCCTTATTCTGAATTGGAAATAGTGCGGCGCTTCTGCAAGCTGACCGATTTTCACGCTGTTTATTCGAGTTGTAACCGTAACTTTCATATTGGTGGATCAAGGATTGACGGGCGATGGTGCGGTGACTGCCCCAAGTGCCGTTTCGCTGCCTTGTCGCTGGCGTTGTTCCTTCCCCCGGCGGAGGTGAGAGCAATAATGGGAGGGGATTTGCTGGAGCGCGATGACCAGGCCGATGGGTTTCGCGCCTTGTGTGGGCTCGGCCGGAACAAGCCCTTCGAGTGCGTTGGAGAGGCTGGAGAAAGCAGGGCCGCATTGGCCGCACTGGCGAACGATGATCGATGGCGGAGGCATGCTGTGGTGAGGGCGATCGCGCCGGAACTTGAAGCAGTGAAAGTACCGGATATGGAAGCGCTGTTGCGGCCGTCCGCGCAGCATTCAATTCCCCGTTCGATCTTGACTGCGCTAACAGAAAAGGAAGCCAGGGGTGAAACCGGCTGAGCTTGAAGGCAGAAAAATCGGAATTCTCGGCGTCGGCAGGGAAGGGCGGTCGGCACGGGAGTACCTGAGGTCCTTTTGTCCCGGGATAGAACTGGATTTGATTTCCGAATCGCAGCCGGACCGCCCATTCGCCGGGCAACTGGACGATCAGGACCGAATGCGTACCGGTCCCCTGTCACAACTTCATTTGGAGCAATATGACCTGCTGGTGCGATCTCCGGGAATCAGTCCCTATCGCGATAGCATTCGGCGGGCGCTGTCTGCGGGTGTTGAAATCACGACGCCGAGCAACCTGTGGTTTGCTGCTCACCCGCAAGAAAAGACTATTTGCGTTACCGGAACCAAAGGCAAGAGCACGACCTCCGCCCTGATTGCCCACTTACTGCATTCCTGTGGTCACAAGGTGCGACTGGCCGGAAATATCGGTTTGCCTTTGCTTTCCTGCAACGATCGGGATGTGGACTGGTGGGTGATCGAACTCTCGAGTTACCAGTTGACGGATCTCGAGGCGGCCCCCACTGTTGGCGTGATCCTCAACCTGTCATCAGAACACCTGGACTGGCATGGTGGTGAGCAGGCTTATCGCCAGGATAAGCTGCGGCTGGCGGAACTGGCAGCCGGCTCAGTAATGGTCGCCAATGCCGCTGATCCGGTGCTGGTAAAGGCTCTGTCCAGTCATTCGAACATTAGCTGGTTCAATTCGGAATCGGCTATCCATGTCGCGGGCTGCGGAATTCATGATGGGCTTTCCATACTGCCGGTCAGTTTGCCGGAAGACCTGCCAGGGGTGCATAACCTGGCCAACACGGCTGCTGCCCTGACGGTGCTGCGGGAAATCGGGGCAGATATGAAGACGGCAGTGCCTGCACTTTCCTCTTTTCGCAGTCTTCCCCATCGCCTGCAGGTCGTCGGTGAGCAGTCAGGCGTACGCTTCATCAATGACAGCATCTCTTCCGCGCCCGTCGCCACGGCGGCAGCGCTGGAAGCGCTTTCGGGTCAATCGATTACTTTAATCGTGGGAGGGCTTGATAGAGGGCTGGACTGGACACCATATATGGAAGCATTCAAAACCTGCATTCCGGGCGCCGTTATTGCAATTCCGGAGAACGGAGCGCGAATTGTGGATACAATGCGCAGCGCAGGCCTGCAGCCTGAAAAAGGGCTGCACCTGGTTTCGGGGCTTCAGGAAGCGGTAATGCTGGCGAAGCGAATAACGCAGGCCGATGGCACTGTGCTGTTGTCGCCCGGTGCACCCAGCTTTCCGCAGTTCAAGGATTATCGTGACCGCGGGCGCCAGTTCACCAATCTATGCGGTTTCGAATTAGAAGAGCACAGCTTATGGTGAACAAGCCCGGAAATTGCACCAGTCTCGTGGATGATGGCGCCGGACAGGTGCGGCTGGGCGCAGGGCTGGACTGAAGTCCATAGCCTTAGCTATGGGCTGAAGGAAGCTCAAGTCCAGGCGTGCCTGGACAAGCCAGCACCACGATACTGGTGTAATTTCCGGGCTCATAGA
>DAOWGA010000267.1 GCA_030637665.1 Lysobacterales bacterium
ATACGGTTTACTCCGATAACCCGGTCTCTCGCGGGCTTGCCGTCATCAACGATTGCCAGCTGAAATTGCAAAGTGAAGCGAGTACTGCTGACTTCCGTCGCGATGGGCAATCAATCCTGGTGGACTGGACTTCCGGGTTGCGCGATCCCTTCCGGGAGCTCAAGTCGCTTGAGAAACTGGCAAAACGGTTACTTGTGCGGGTCCGCAGCGACGCGATTGAACTGCTTATCTACTGCGGGAAGCGTAACGGTTGGCTATATGACCAGAAAGCCGGCAAAAGATTCTGGCGACGCAATAAAAGCCTGACTGAAATTTGCCTTTCCAGTCTTTCTGAATGAACGCCAAACGATCCATCCGGCAGCGCGAATTCAGCGAATCCGCGGACCAGCTCCCTGCTGACCTCCATCCCGCCATCAGGCGAGTGCTGCTGAGCCGCGGGGTCACCCGGCAGGAAGAGCTGGCTCTCGATCTGCGCGCCATGCTGCCGCCAGGCGAGCTCTCGGGTATTGTGAATGCAGCCGAGATGATCGCCGGGGCTGTGATGCAAGACAGGCGAATTCTTATCGTCGGTGATTTCGATGCAGATGGCGCTACCGGCACGGTGGTCGCCATGTTGTCACTGCAGGCAATGGGTTGCGCCAGGCTGGATTTTCGCGTCCCGAACCGCTTCGAGTTTGGTTATGGCCTGACTGTGCCCCTGGTCGACACCCTGGCCGATGATCCGCCGGATATGCTCATCACGGTCGATTCGGGCATCAGCTGCCATCAGGGTGTGGCCCGGGCCCGTGAATTGGGCTGTCGCGTGATCGTGACGGATCACCACCTTCCCGGCGAGCTAATCCCTGATGCAGACGCTATCGTGAACCCGAATTGCGCAGGGGATGAATTTCCCAGTAAGGCTATGGCCGGTGTCGGCGTGGTGTTTTACCTGATGTCCGTGGTGCGCCGGGTGCTGCGCGAAGCAGGATGGTTTTCCGCTACCCGCAGGGAGCCCGGTCTGGCGCAGTTCCTAGACCTGGTTGCGCTGGGGACAGTCGCCGACCTGGTGCCTCTGGATCATAACAACCGCGTCCTGGTGCGCCAGGGCCTGGAGCGCATCCGTCGCGGACTGGCCCGGCCCGGCCTGATGGCCCTGCTGCGCCTGGGAAAACGCGACTACCGGTATGTTACCGCCTCCGACCTGGGTTTCGCCGCCGGCCCCCGCCTCAACGCGGCCGGACGATTGGAGGATATGGCAACCGGAATCCGTTGCCTGCTCAGTGTGGATTCGAACGAGGCCATGCGCTTGGCCAGCCAGTTGGATAAGCTGAATCAACAACGCAAGGGCATGCAGGAGCAAATGCAGGCTCAAGCGATGGAACAGCTGGGGGATTTACTGGAATCACTCCGGGGGCAGGAGTTGCCGCCGGCCCTGTGCCTGTTTGACAAATCATGGCACCAGGGCATTGTCGGTCTGGTGGCATCGAAGGTAAAAGATGCCGTTCATCGGCCGGTTTTCGCCTTCGCACCGGAGTCTGATGGCGCCGGTGTGCTGAAGGGTTCGGCCCGCTCGGTCAGGGGCCTGCATATACGGGATGTTCTTGCCTGGGTGGATTCACAGGCGCCGGGGCTGATGATGGCATACGGCGGCCATGCGATGGCGGCCGGCCTGACACTGGAAGCGAAAAACTTTGAGCATTTCAAAGAGATGCTTGCCCCTGCGGTAGACGCGGTGCTGGATGGGCTGGAGTTGACGGCTGAAATTCTGACCGACGGGGAGTTGCCGGCGGCGGATATTGGACTGGATCTGGCCTTCTCTCTGGAGAACCTGGGTCCCTGGGGACAGCGTTTTCCCGAGCCGGTGTTTGATGGCTGTTTTGAAGTTCTCGATCAACGCGTGGTTGGTGGCTCCCACCTGAAGATGGTCGTTCGTCCGCTGGATGGCGGCGAAGCGCTGGATGCCATCGCTTTCAACCGGATGCCGGATGATTTGCCTCAATCCGGCCCGGCACGTATGTTGTATCGTATCGGAATTAACCGCTGGCGCGGAGAAGAAAGCTGCCAGTTGATGATCGAGGAAATTGTGCAATGAATGAAATTTCGATGATCTGTTCCGGGGAAGAATATGTGGAAAGCCTGAGGGGCAGGAATCTGACGGTCTACCTCGCGGGTGAGTTGGTGCAGGAACCCCTGGACCACCCGATGATCCGCCCGTCCATCAATGCGGTAGCCGAGACCTACGACCTGGCTCAGCGTAACCCGGATCTGGGCACGGTTTTGTCGCCGTTTACCGGTGAGCGCGTGAACCGGTTTCTGCACATTGCCGGCAGCCGTGAAGACTTGGTCATGCAGAACAAAATGCAGCGCCGCCTGGGGCAGTTGACCGGTACATGCTTTCAACGCTGTGTCGGCATGGATGCTTTCAATTCACTTCATTCGGTAACTCACGAGATGGATGAAGCGCATGGTACGCCCTACCATCGCCGTTTCTGCGGTTTCGTCACTTTCGCCCAGCAGCATGGTTACGTGATCGGCGGCGCCATGACCGATGTAAAGGGTGATCGCAGTAAAGCGCCACACCAGCAGGCCGACCAGGACCTGTTTGTCCATGTCACGCGGCGTACAGAAGAGGGCGTCTACATCAAGGGCGCCAAGGCCCACCAGACCGGCTGCATCAATTCCCACTGGCTGATCGTGATGCCCACCATCCGGCTGGGTGAATCGGATCGGGAATTTGCGATTGTTGGTGCCATTCCGGTGGATGCAGAAGGCATTACCTATATTTACGGACGCCAGTCCTGCGACACACGCAGCATGGAGGAAGGAGATATAGACGACGGTAATGCGAACTACAGTGGTCAGGAAGCCATGATCATTTTCGAGGATGTTTTCATCCCAAACGAAAAAATATTCATGGATGGTGAATACGAGTTCGCAGCGATGCTGGTGGAACGATTTACCTGTTACCACCGGAGGAGTTACGTGTGCAAGTCCGGTGTAGGGGATGTGCTGATTGGAGCGGCCGCGGCGATTGCCGACTATAACGGTGTTGAAAAAGCCTCTCATATCCGGGATAAGCTGGTTGAAATGACACATCTGAACGAAACCATTTACAGCACCGGCATTGCCTCGAGTTACCAGGCGGAAGAAATGAAATCAGGGGTGTACCAGTGTGATGACATGATCGCCAATGTCTGCAAACATCACGTGACCCGGATTCCATATGAAATCGGCCGCCTGGCCCAGGACCTGGCGGGAGGCTTGATGGTCACTCTGCCTTCGGAGCAGGACCTCAATCACGAACAACTGGGACCACTGTTGCGCAAGTATCTGAAAGGGCGTGCGGAGATCGACACCGAAGACCGCATCCGCATCCTGCGCCTGATTGAAAACATGACCATGGGGCGCAATGCCGTAGGCTACCTTACCGAGTCGATGCACGGCGCGGGCTCACCACAGGCCCAACGCGTCCAGATCGCACGCCAGTCCCAACTCGAATTCCGCAAGGAACTCGCAAGAACCCTGGCGGGTATTTCAGATGTGAACGCCGATGCCGACAGCGAAATGACCGGTTACCTCAAGCGCGTGTTCAAACCTGAGTCTGGAACAGAATAAAGCGGTTGATCCGCTGTTAGATTTCAAGGCCATCCAGTCGCCTGCGCAGTTCTTCTGCCTGGTCCGCCGGCGGATTCCAGCGCGGCTTGACCGGAGAGATGGTGATGTAGCCTTCAAGATGCGCCCGCACGTCCCCTTCTTCCTTGTGCGGTTGCTCGGGATCCACACCGGGATAGTAGCGGGGCACGACATGGCCGGTCTCGTCGCAGCGGTGGTAGTTCAGCTCAATCATGTGCCCGGCTGACACTTCGGGGTAAAGCACCCCCATGATTTGATCCCTGGGCAGGGCGGGGTAGTTGATGTTCAGCAGGATACCGTCGGGCAGCAACTGGCCGTTCTCTCCAGGAGATAATCGTAATGAGTCGATTACTGAACAGGTGAACTCCGCAGCGGGTTCCAATACATCATAAGTGCTCGGAAAGCGCCGGGGCGAGTGATCGGTTTCGTGAAAGTGCATGCCCGCCGACACGGCAATGGCCGGGAAGCCCACGATAGAAGCCATGACCGCGGCACCGATGGTGCCCGACATGTGCAGGCCAATGCCCAGGTTGGGGCCGAAATTGATACCGGATAAAACGAGGTCGGGTGGCTCATCCTCCAACAGGTGACGCAGGGCCACCAGGACGGTGTCAACCGGTAGTCCATCCAGGTGCCAGCTGCCTTCTTCCAGTTGTTCCAGCGCCAGGTTACGCCGGCTGGTGATGCTCATGCCGGTGGCACTTTGCTCCGCGCTGGGAGCCACCATGCTGACCCGGTGACCCGATTTTTTCAAAACGCGACTCAGGGCCTGGATACCAGGCGCCTCGTGGCCGTCATCATTGGTCAAAAGTATGTGCAGGGGTGTGAAATTATCCATGGGATTGATTTTACCCCCGAATGCGTACTTGATAGCATACAAAACACACCTGATATTTGCTTTGACTAACAAAAAGGCCCCAATATGGAACTCAAGAACACCG
>DAOWGA010000045.1 GCA_030637665.1 Lysobacterales bacterium
ATGCATTTTGGCCGTACCGATGAAAGACTGGTGACGGCGAAATATTATTTTTCTTTTGGATTCAAAGTGGGCGTCAGGAGGGGCCTGGACAACCTGAAGATCGCCCTGGGTCTGATCCTGAAGGGCCGCATGCATCTGGGACTTCCGCACAAGGTTGCTGATAAGAAGGGCCTGCAGGCGATACTGGAAAAAGCCGCAGAAATTGAAGCGCGCGATAAGCAGGGCTGGACCGAATCATGAATGACAAAGGCGCAAAGAAAAAATTCGTCTATTACCCCGGCTGCAGCTCCCAGGGCAGCTCAAAGCATCTCGATGAGTCTCTGCGCGCCATCGTCCCGGAACTCGGGCTCGAAATGGAGGAGATTGACGACTGGAACTGTTGCGGCGCCTCGGTCGGTAATATCGGCGGCGGGCCATTGCCAACGACCGCCCTGTCGGGACGCAACCTGGCAAAGGCGGAGGAACAGCAGGCAACCGATGTCATCACCGGCTGCGCAGCCTGCTATCTGAACACCCACGGTGCGAATGAGAGAATCAAGGCTGACATCGCCTTGCGAAGCAAGGTGAACGAGTCCTTAGCGGTTGCCGATATGTCGTATGAGGCCAATCTCCAGGTCCGCCACGCCTGTGAGGTCATCGTCAACGAAGTTGGAATCGACAAGATCAAGGAACGCGTTACCAACCCCCTGGAAGGCCTGAAGGTAGCCGGTTATGTTGGCTGCCAGACGGTCCGGCCATTCGCCAACACAGAGTCCGGCGGCAATTACGACACCTTTGATGATCCCGAATTTCTTGACCAGTTCACCGAGGCCTGCGGCGCAGAAGCGGTGGACTATGACGTCAAGACCAGCTGCTGTGGCGGTTCCGTTTCAGTTATTTCACCGGAAAAGACCCTCCACCTGATCAAGGAAATCCTGCAGGCCGCGGAGGATGCCGGCGCCGACGTCATCTCCACACCCTGCCCGCTGTGCCAGACCAACGTGGAAATGTATCAACCCGCGATCAACAAGAAATTCGGAACTGATTTCAACATACCGGTGGTGTTCTACAGCCAGCTGATGGCAAAAGCTTTCGGCCTCGACGGCAAGAAAGACGCCGGCCTGCACCGAAACACAATCCGCTCAGAGAAGCTGGACATTCTGGTCAAGAATTCATAGCCCAGCATGTAGAATCGAGCCTCCTACAGCACTCCTTTTTCGGTCAGACTCGAGATTTCCTGAGCGCTCAGACCAAGCAAATCTCCGTAGGTCTCGTCATTAAATGCACCGACTTCGGGCCCGGCCCAGTCGGTTCGTCCCGGTGTTGCGCTCAGTTTCGGCACCATCGCCGGAATCTTCAACTTCCTTCCCTTGACATCCACTTCCTCGAACAGGCCACGAGCCTGGTAATGCTCATCGGCCATCATGTCCTCGACGCTGTAGATCGGCCCGGCGGGTACCCGCGCCTCTTCCAGCATTTGCAGGGCCGTGTCCGATTCCAGTGAGCCTGTCCAACCGGCAATGACTGCATCGATCTCCGCCTCGTGCTCCACGCGGCCGGCATTGTTCTCAAGGCGTGGATCTTCAGCCATGTCGGAACGCCCCATTTTTTCGCACAAACGCCTGAAGATCGAATCGCCGTTTGCGCCGATGATAATGAACTTGCCATCGGCGCAGCTATAGGTATTGGTCGGCACGATTCCAGTGATAGTCGAGCCGGAAGGCTCACGTATGACCCCCGCGCCGTCGAATTCCGGCACTACGCCCTCGAGCATGTTGAATACCGATTCGAACAAAGCCGTATCGATCACCTGTCCGGGGCTGCCGGGGTTTTTCAGGCGATGGACGCAGGCCAACAGAATGCCAATCACTGAGTGCAGACCTGCCAGTGAGTCACCCATACTCAGATTCGGGCGCACCGGGGCTTCACCCGGAAAGCCGTTGACGTAACGAAAGCCGCCAAACCCTTCACACACCGAAGCGTAGCCCGGCTTCGAGGCATAAGGCCCATCCTGCCCATATCCTGAAATACGCGAATAAATCAGGCCCGGATTACTGAGCTCGAAATCCTTCGGGCCCAGGCCCCACTTCTCCATCACACCGGGCCTGAAATTTTCAACCAGTACGTCGCACTTTTCAGCTAACTGACGCACAAGATCACGGCCCTCCTCGCTGCGCAGATTAGCCGTGATGCATTTCTTGTTGCGGCCCAGGCTGCGCCACCAGTGTGATGTTCCATCTTCACCGAGAACCCGCCACTTGCGTAAAGGGTCACCACCGCCGGGGTCTTCGACTTTGATGACCTCAGCCCCGTAGTAACCCAACATTGTGCCCACAAACGGTCCGGCCAGTAATTGCCCGACTTCGAGGACTCTAATTCCGTCCAGGGGACGACCAGCTTGTTCCATATTGACGCCCTTCTTTGAGCGAGGCAGCGGTACGGGTGGATCCTTCGAACCCGGCCTG
>DAOWGA010000283.1 GCA_030637665.1 Lysobacterales bacterium
CCTACGGCGAGACGGTTTACATCGTCAAGGCCACCGAAGAAGAGTTGCACAACAAGGCTGCATCTGCGATCAGCAAGGCCGTGCGGAATGAAGGGCTGCGGCTCATACCATCAGACGTGATCTCCGATGCGCTCAATCATGCCTCGATCATCGACGGAATCCGGTTATGCAAAGCGCAAAGGCATCGTTACCCAAATAGCGATATGGCGGCACTGGAGCAGATTCTGCAATCAACCCGGGATTGCCGCACGCGCCTGATTGCCACCGATGGCGCTTTCAGCATGGATGGTTACATTGCAAAGCTCGATGAAATCACAGCACTGGCGGATCGATATGATGCACTGCTGATGGTAGACGACAGCCACGCAACCGGCTTTCTGGGTGCTAGCGGCAGAGGCTCCGCTGAACATCACGGGGTCATGGACAAGGTTGATATTTTCACGTCCACCTTGGGCAAAGCGCTCGGTGGCGGATCGGGCGGTTTCACTACCGGCCAGCAGGAAATCATCGACCTGCTGCGCCAGCGGTCCCGGCCCTACCTGTTTTCCAACACCCTTCCCCCGCCGCTGGTGGCCGCTTCCATCCGTGTATTCGAAATGCTCTCGGCCACCACTACATTGCGCGACCGCCTGGAAGAAAACACAAATTACTTCCGTTCAGCCATGAGCGCCGCCGGCTTCGATATCAAACCAGGCGTACACCCGATCGTTCCGGTCATGCTGTACGACGCCCCTCTCGCCCAGGAATTTGCGGCCAGGCTGCTGGCTGAGGGAATTTACGTGATTGGTTTCTTCTACCCGGTCGTCCCACAAGGCCAGGCCCGCATCCGTGTGCAATTGTCGGCTGCACATGAGCGGAAGCACCTTGACCGGGCGATTGCGGCATTCACCACGGTTGGGAAAGACCTTGGAGTTCTGCCGTGATGCAGTACCTATAAAATCAATCCAGCAACTCTTCGCGAACCGTATCGGCGAGTTGGTTCGCCAGACGCTCTACCTGGCCGGAATCAGCGCCTTCCAGGGTGACCCGGATCAACGGCTCAGTTCCCGATGGTCTGAGAATGACACGCCCCTTACCGTTCATTTCTGCTTCGATATCCCGCACAGCAGTATTGATCCGGTCTGAAGTTGAAAGACGGCTCTGGCCTTCCGCGGATACCGGCACATTGATCATCGTCTGTGGGAATTTTTGCATGCCTTGCTTCAGTTCGGTGAGGCCTTTGCCGCTACGCACCATGATTTCGAGTACCTGTAGTGCGCTCACAATACCGTCGCCGGTGCTGGTGCGGTCCAGGGACAGGATGTGCCCCGAAGCCTCGCCGCCCAGGGTCCATCCATTTTCGACCAGGGCCCGGTGGATGTGCCGGTCACCAACGGGCGTTCGCAGGAAAGGAATCTTGCGCTCTTTGAGGGCCAGTTCCAGGCCGAAATTACTCATCACCGTTCCAACCACGCCACCTTCCAGGTTGCCCTCTTTCTGTTTTGCCGTGGCTATGATGTAGAGCAGTTCGTCCCCGTTAATCAGTTCCCCTTCGCGGTCAGCCATGATGACGCGGTCGCCATCGCCGTCGAGTGCAATGCCGAGATCCGCTCCACTGCTGAGCACTTTTTTCTGCATGGCGGCAGGATAAGTCGAGCCGCATTGATGGTTGATGTTGAGTCCATCGGGCTCATCACCGATCACGTGAACTTTCGCGCCCAGTTCGCTGAGCACCAGCGGGGCGACTTTATAGGTGGATCCGTTGGCGCAATCCAGCGCGATCCCAAGTCCTCCGAGTGAAGTATCGAACGGGATGGTTCCCTTGCAAAACTCGATGTATCGACCTGCCGCATCATCCACGCGTTGTGCCTTACCCATATTCGCCGAATCGACGGTTACAAAGGGCTGCGTCAGCTCATGTTCTATGTCCTGCTCGATACTGTCAGGAAACTTTTCACCATCGGCAGAAAAAAACTTGAGGCCATTGTCTTCGAAGGGATTGTGGGAAGCCGAAATTACGATACCGGCGCAGGCATACAAAGTACGGGTCAGGTAAGCAACGGCCGGTGTTGGCATCGGACCAAGCAACAACACGTTGGCGCCGGCTGCAGCCAGGCCGGACTCCAGTGCCGACTCGAACATGTAACCGGAAATGCGCGTATCCTTGCCAATTACGACCGCCCGCTTGTCGCCGCGGGCCAGGACAATGCCCGCCGCGCGGCCCAGGTTTAGCATAAAATCCGCCGTGATCGGATATTCACCGACCCGGCCACGCACGCCATCAGTTCCAAAATATTTCAAGCTCATTGTTAGATTTTAACGCCCAACGGCGCCCCTGTCTCAGTCAGCTTGCAGTGCAGTGACTATTTTCAGCGCATCAACGGTTTCGGCAACGTCATGAACCCGAATGATGGATGCGCCAGCTTGTGCAGCAAGCACCGCTGCCGAGGGTGAAGAAGACAGCCTCTGGCCGATGGGCTGGCCAGTCAACTGGCCCAGCATGAATTTACGCGAGATACCGACAAGAACCGGGTAGCCTGCTGCCACCAAAGCAGGCAGCGCACGAAACAGGTCGATATTGTGCTGCAGGGTTTTTCCAAATCCAAATCCTGGGTCAATGACAATCTGCTGCGACGGAATGCCTGCAAGCTGGCAGGCCCGTGCACGGGCCAGCAGAAAGTCCAGCACTTCCCCTGCGACATCGCGATAATCCGGACTATGCTGCATATCCCGCGGTTCGCCCTGCATGTGCATGATGCACACCGGTACCGATAAACTGGCGGCAGTGTCGAGGGCGCCCCTGCGGCGCAAGGCAAAAACATCATTGATCATCCCGGCGCCGGCTGCGACAGCAGCAGTCATCACTTCGGGTTTGCTGGTATCGATTGAAACAGGTATGTCGATTTCCGACACTACGGCTTCTATCAGCGGAATGACCCGACCGAGTTCCTGCTCTACACCGACATCCTGAGCACCTGGCCGGGTAGATTCACCACCGATGTCAATGATGTCCGCACCTGCCCGGGCCATTTCCGAGGCGTGGCGCAGCGCACGGCCCTTTTCGGCCCACTGGCCACCATCTGAAAAAGAATCGGGGGTGACGTTGAGAATACCCATCACACGGGTGCGGTCGAAGTCCAGTTCACGCCCCGCACATTTCAACACAGGAAGGTACCTGTCAGCCGGCTGCCCGGGTGCTGGTTATACCTGTTCCGCCGGGCCACCGATGGTCGGCCGTTTGTCGGCATCACTGGCATCACCCTCACCCCCGGTCGGCCCAGGTGAGCTTTCGTTCCAGTCATCAGGTGGATCAGGTTCCTGGCCATCCAGGATCTGGTCGATCTGCTTGCTGTCTATGGTCTCGTACTTGATCAGTGCGTCTGCCATCAAGTGCAATAGTTGCTCGCGTGATTGCAGGATTTCCGAAGCTTTTGCATGGGCCTCTTCCACTATCCGCCTGATTTCCACATCAATCAGGCGAGCCGTATCGTCCGACACATGTTTATGTTGCGTGATTGAACGGCCAAGGAATACTTCATCCTCCTCTTCTGAATAGGTCAAAGGGCCCAGCTCTTCAGTCAGTCCCCACTTGGTCACCATGTTGCGGGCGATTGAAGTGGCGCGCTCGATGTCGTTTGAGGCACCCGTGGTCACGTGCTCGGCCCCGAACACGAGTTCTTC
>DAOWGA010000073.1 GCA_030637665.1 Lysobacterales bacterium
CCAGGCTCAACGCGACAATTCGGTCGCACGCCACGCCTACATTGTGCGCCACCTGCGGCTGAAGAGTGTTGCCGGCCTGTTGTCTTCCGAAGACCTGCGGGTTGTCAACCAGTTGCTGGAGTAATCAGCTCTTCCACGATTTCCAGCGTGCGCTGAAGCGCACCCTGGCCGCTTTTAACCAGGCTCAGGCCGGTCAGACCCATTTGATCGCGCAATTCAGGCCTGGAAAAGAGCCGTGCCGCCTCCTCCTCAAGTTCCAATGCATTAGCGACACGGACCGCAGCGCCCGCTGCCACCAACTGCTCCGTAATACCTTCGAAATTGAAGGTGTGGGGGCCAACCAGTACCGGCCGGGAAAGCGCCGCGGGTTCAAGTACATTGTGGCCGCCAATCCGATCCAGGCTACCACCCACAAAGGCCACATCACAGGCTGCGTAAAACTGCAGAAGTTCACCCATGGCATCAATGACAAAACACTGGGTGGAGGAGGGGCAAGAGATGCCCTCACTGCGCAGCGAGACTTTGAACCCTGCTGCACGGGCCGCCTGGGCCACCCTTGTGAATCGCTCTGGGTGTCGGGGCACGAGTACCAGCAGGGCCTGGGGAAACTGTTTGAGCAGGCGGGAAAATGCTTTCAATAACGGCCCTTCATCACCCTCGTGTGTGCTGCCGGCCAGCAACACCAGCCTGTCGGCACCCCAGGCCATGCGTATCGTCTCGCCCTGCTCCAGCAGGCTTGGCGGCAGGGCGACATCGAACTTAAGGTTGCCGGTGACTTCAATCCGCTGTTCATCCGCCCCGATATCAATGAGCCGTTCTGCGTCCACCCGGCTCTTGGCGGCAATGCGTGAAACCTGGTTCAGCGCTGCCGCGGTCATTCTGCGCAGGCGCCGATAAGCGCCGAAGGATTGCTCCGAGATGCGAGCATTGGCAATCATGATTGGAATACTTCGGCTGGAGGCTTCGAAATAGAGGTTGGGCCAGATTTCGGTTTCCATGATGATCAGCAGCCTGGGTTGAACACGATTGTAGAATCGTTTCACCGCTCCCGGGAGGTCCAGTGGCGCATACACGTGAAAAACATCGTTGCGAAACAGGCTCTTGACCCGATCCGATCCGGTCGGTGTAAATGTAGTCAGGTAAACAGGAAAATCAGGAAAGCGCCGGGAGAGGGACCTCACCAGCGCACTGGCGACGTTGACTTCACCTACCGACGCCGCGTGTACAACGATGCCGCCGGTGCGGCCCGGTGGATCAAAAAAGCCAAATCGCTCCGGCCACCGCTTCAGGTAGGCGCTGTCGCGCAGGCCCCGCCACAGCAGGTGCAGCAGGACCAGCGGCATGACCAGGTAAAGAAGCAGGGTATAGAGCCGGCGCATCTGTCGTCAATTCCAATCGTCTACAAGCTGTACAAATTACACGAATTTCCCAAAGGTTTCCGCAAAGAATAATGCGCTTTCCCAATCGATACTTGGTTCCGCCGCCTTCAGGAGTAACAATAGGCTCCATGCCAGAAGAGAAACTGAAAAGACCGCCGCTGACCCCGAAATACTGGGCCGGGTGGTTGGGCGTGGGTATTTTCTGGTTAACGGGAAAGTTGCCGCAGTTGATGGGGCTGGCGTTTTCAATACCGCTGGCCTGGTTGCTGCCGCGCCTTATGAAGCGGAGGCTCAGGATCGCGCAACGGAACGTAGAGCGCTGTTACCCCGAGCTACAGGCGGAGCAGCGCAAGGCCATAGTCGATGATTGCTTTCGTTCCCTGGCCAGGGCCGTGTTCGAAACAGCCTGGTCATGGTCGGCATCGGAGAGGCGACTCAGGAAAATGGGTGAGGTGGCAGGACTGGAGAACCTGCTTGATGCAGAGAAACAAGGCAAAGGTGTCCTGATGATCACGGCACATATTTCCTGCCTGGAAATCGGAGGAAGAATCCTCGGTTTGAGCTATCGCGACATTAAAGGCATATACAGGCCCTTGAAGAGCCCGGTCCTGGAGTGGTACCAGACCCGGGCCCGGACAAGCTATTCGCAGGGCATGATCCGTAAACGAGATATGCGCTCTGCCATACGCTATCTTCGAAAGGGAGGGATTCTTTGGTATGCGCCA